>NZ_JADEVX010000232.1:0-5775 GCF_015207925.1 Microcystis sp. LEGE 00066
TACAATCCGACATATAGTTGATTCTGATAGTTCCCAGCTTGTACCAATGTGAAAATATGTTCTATATTCTCGCCAATATTCTAACGTTACTAAAACTTGTTCTTCTATAGATAGTTTAGGTTTCGGTCCCCTTTTAGATGGTGAATTAGAGTCGGCTTCAACACTTTTTACTGATTCTAGCATCTTTCTATATGTTTGTTTATACACACCGAAACGGCGTTTGAATTGTTCATCTGATAAGTTTTGATAATCCATAATTTTGCTAATAAACATAGCAAAATTATAGATGATTTCCTGACCTAAGATCACATTTTATTCTTTTTTCCACTTCAATCTAAGAATTGAGAAAAAAGCAAAACCCTACATCATACCATAAAAAAATTATGCAAGAGGTCTATTATTGAGCGTTTTGACTAACTTTAATTTGCAATAGGGTGGTCATCAACTAATTTAAATAACCAAAAATGTGAGACATATTTGTTTAAGTTAAGCTTAATTAACCCAAGCTTAAACTAAATTTAACCAAACCAAATCTTAACCTTAACCTTAAATTAACTCAAATAATTGATCATAATTTTAGGGTTTTATGTACAATCCAACCTAAAAGTTAATTTTTTGATTCCCGAACCAGCAATAATTAGCGAAATGAGTATGCAGAATTTCCAATTCAAACTAAATCGATGGACAATCAGCGCTGGTTTAGCGGCAGTAGGAGCAGCCCTAGCTCTCACCATCCCGGCGGTTAATTCCCAAAGCCGCAATACTATCAAAATTGATGGTTCTAGCACCGTTTACCCAATTACAGAAGCAGTAGCGGAAGAATTTCAAAAGATAAATCGTCAGACACAGGTAACTGTCGGTATTTCGGGAACAGGTGGCGGTTTTAAAAAATTCTGTGCTGGTGAAACGGATATTTCTAATGCTTCTCGTCCAATTAAGGATTCTGAGCGTCAATTGTGCGCTAAAAATGGCGTTAAATTCTTAGAACTGCCGATCGCTTTTGATGCTTTAACAGTGGTAGTCAATAGACAAAATCCCCTTAATAGCATCAAGGTTTCTGAACTGAAAAAAATGTGGGAACCCGCTGCTCAAGGGAAGATCACTAAGTGGAATCAAGTTAATTCTAAATGGCCTAATGCCAACCTAAAACTGTTCGGACCAGGTGCAGATTCGGGAACATTCGATTACTTTACCGAGGCAATTGTCGGTGAATCGAAGAAAAGTCGCACCGACTTTACCCCCAGTGAAGATGATAACGTTCTAGTGCAGGGAGTTATCAGAGATCGTAACGCTTTAGGTTACTTTGGCTATGCCTATTATGAAGCAAATAAAGGTCGTCTGAAAGCCCTAGCCATTGATAACGGCAAAGGAGCCATATCTCCCTCAGCAGAAAATGTCAACAACGGCAAATATAATCCCCTCTCCCGTCCTGTTTTTATCTACGTTAATGCTAATGCGGCTAAACGTCCAGAGGTAAAAAGTTTTGTCGAATTTTTCATCAACAATGCTCCCAAATTAGTCCGGGAAGTTAAGTATGTTCCTTTACCCGCTAATGTCTATCAATCGGTAATGAGAAACTTTAGAAATAATAAAACAGGGAGTGTATTCGTTGGCCGAGATGTGGTGGGTTTAACCATCCAAGATATTGTTCGGCTAGAAGCTAAAGAATAGTTGCTTATCTGCCAATAAATGGAATGGGGAAGCGATTATCTTCCCCATTTTTGGAGTTGAATTAAAAAACCCAGCAACTAGATATTTAAAGCATGACTAAACCAGCAATTAAATCAGAGAGTGTCTGGATTCAGGCAGCTACTCCCAAAAAGATTCGCAACCTCAAAGAGACTATTATTGAAGTTATTCTATTTTTGGCGGCTTTTTCCTCTGTGGCCACCACTATCGGCATTATGGAGGTTTTGATTCTAGAATCCGTGCATTTTTTCGAGAAAGTTCCCCTGATTCAATTCCTAACCGATACGGTTTGGAGTCCGCTTTTTGCCGATCCTCGTTATGGTATTATACCGCTACTTTCGGGAACCTTAACCACTTCGATCGTGGCGATGTTTGTCGCTGTTCCTTTGGGAACAATTGCCGCTATTTATCTCAGTGAATTTGCCCCCCCGCGTCTGCGAGAAGTGGTTAAACCTTGTCTAGAATTATTAGCGGCTATACCGACAGTAGTTTATGGTTATTTTGCCTTTTTAAATGTCACACCTTTCCTACAAACTTTTTTGCCTGACTTGCCTTCATTTAATATGCTCAGTGCTGGTTTGGTCATGGGATTAATGATTATTCCCCTGATTAGTTCCATCAGTGAAGATGCCATGCGTGCCGTACCTTTGACCCTCCGGGAAGGTTCCTACGCTACCGGAGCAACTCGTTTACAAACTGCTTTAAATGTGGTTTTGCCTGCCGCTATTTCTGGTATTAGTGCCGCTTATATTTTAGGAGTTTCGCGGGCCGTGGGAGAAACGATGATTGTAGCGATCGCCGCAGGATTACAGCCAAATTTAACCTTCAATCCCTTTAGTGAAGCGGCCACCATTACCGCTTATATTGTTCAGGTTAGTTTAGGCGATTTACCCCACGGTTCGATCGAGTATCAATCAATTTTTGCCGCCGGTATTATGCTAGTCATTTTGACTTTAATCTTTAATATTATCGGTTATTTCCTCGCCAAAAAATATCGGGAGGTTTACTAATCATGGAAAAAGAACAATTATCGAATTTAAGAGCTAATATTGAAAGGCGCAAGCTGATTAGCACTGTATTTTCTGGCTTAGGGTTGTTGATTATTTTTGTTTCTACCCTAATTCTCTTTATCCTGATTGCCCAGATGATGATGGCAGGGTTGCCGCGCATTACCCCCCAGTTTTTTACTTCTTTTCCTAGTCGTCACCCTGAAGAAGCTGGTATTCTTTCCGCTTGGGTGGGAACCTTGCTAGTGATGTTGGTAACAGCCTTGATTGCGATTCCTCTCGGTATTGCGGCGGGAATTTATCTGGAAGAATATAGTAAGAAAAATTGGCTTTCAGCAATTATTGAGATTAACGTCACTAATTTAGCGGGTGTTCCCTCAATTATCTATGGTTTACTCGCCCTCGGTTTATTTGTCTATCAATTCAATCTCGGACAAAGTATTATTGCCGCCGGTTTAACCCTAGCTTTGCTGATCCTACCTGTGGTTATTGTCACCACCAGAGAGGCAATTCGGGCAATACCCAACAGTCTCCGGGAAGCGGCCTATGCCGTGGGAGCAAGTAGATGGCAAGTAGTCGCCGATCATATTCTTCCCTACTCCTTCGGTAGTATCCTAACCGGTGTGATCATCGGGCTTTCCAGAGCGATTGGAGAAACGGCTCCCGTGATTACTATTGGTGCGCTCACGTTTATTGCCTTTCTACCCGATGCTCCTTTACAAGCAAATTTTCCCTTTATTAACTTTAATTGGCTAAAAGCACCCTTTACAGTTATGCCTATCCAGATGTTTAACTGGGTTTCTCGTCCAGAGCCAGAATTTGAAGTCAATGCAGCAGCCGCTGGTACAGTGTTGATTGTGATGACTCTCGGGATGAACGCTGTAGCTATCTATCTCCGCTATCGTTTCCGCAAAGGTATCAAATGGTAAACTCTATTTTTCCCTCGATGATGTCTAATATCAAAGAATTTCAACCAAAAGCCGAGGTGAGAAACCTTGACTTTTACTACGCTGGCACCAATAAACCCGCTTTGCGAAGTATCAATCTCACCATTCCCGAAAGACAAGTCACCTCTCTAATTGGCCCCTCTGGCTGCGGTAAAACGACGCTTTTGCGCTGTTTTAATCGAATGCACGACCTTTATGCCGCTAATCGCTACGAAGGGGGTATTTATATCGATACCGTCAATATTTTAGATCACAAGGTCGATCCGATCGAGGTGCGGATGCGGATTGGTATGGTTTTCCAAAAACCGAACCCTTTCCCGAAATCTGTTTACGAAAATGTCGCCTACGGTTTGCGGGTTAGGGGCGAAAAAAAACGGGAGTTTATCGATTATAAAGTAGAAGAAGCTTTGCGCGGTGCCGCTTTGTGGGATGAAGTCAAGGATCGTCTCAACACCAGTGCCTACGATTTATCGGGGGGACAACAACAACGTCTCTGTATTGCCCGCGCTTTAGTTACAGATCCTGAAATTATCCTCTTTGATGAACCCACTTCCGCTCTCGATCCAATCGCCACTAATAGTATAGAAGAACTAATTGGTAAATTAGAGGAAAAAGTTACCATTTTAATCGTCACCCACAGTATGCAACAGGCAGCCCGGATTTCTGATTACACAGCTTTTATGTATTTGGGTGAACTGATGGAGTTTGGACAAACTAAAATTATGTTTCAAGAACCAACTCACGAGAAAACAAAAGAATATATTAGCGGTCGATTTGGTTAAAAAATCGCCATTGTTTGGGGAGAGAAAGCAATTATCTCCCCAACGCTCTCCTCTAAAACTTGGCTTTTTGCCGCAATAATTCCGCTAGGGTGACATCAAATTGCGATTGTCCTCCGAAAACCGTTCCCACTTCACCGTTAAAGAAGGTAACTGTGGCTAAATGGTAATGTTCATCCGTTAGGGGGATATAACCGACTTCTTTAACAATACTCTCGGCATTATCGAGGTAATACTCCACAAATTCCTGTAAAGCTCGGCTTTTTTGCGCTTTCTCCGCATTGACGTAGATAAATAAAGGTCGAGCAAGGGGTTGATATTGGGAGTTAACTACGGTTTCTCTAGAGGGTAAAATCGCCCCTTTACCGCTATCAATGCCTAAAGCTTTCAATTTTTGGGGATTTTGTTCATAATAAGCTAGTCCAAAGTAACCAAGAGCATTCGGATCTTGACTGACTCCCTGGACTAAAGTGTTATCATCCTCGCTGGCTACATAATCCTTACGACTAGCACCGGATTTACCGACCACAGCTTCGGTAAAATAGTCAAAAGTTCCGGAATCTTGGCCTGCACCAAAGAGATTTAGGGGTTTATTGGGGAATTCCGGTCTGATTTGATTCCAATTGGTAATTTTACCCTCAGCAGCCGGTTCCCACATTTTCTTTAATTCTTCTAGGGTAATGCTATCAATCCAGTTATTTTCCTGATTAACGACTACAGTTAAGGCATCAAAAGCCACGGGTAATTCAATATATCTTACGCCATAGCGATTACACAGGGACATCTCATCGGCTTGAATCGGTCGAGAGGCATTGCTAATATCAGTTTTTCCTTCACAGAATTCCCGAAATCCCCCAGTGGTTCCCGAAAATTTTACGCTCACTTCTGCTGTACCCGGTTGACTGCTTTTGAATTTCTCGGCCACGGCCTGGGTAATCGGGTATACGGTACTAGAACCATCAATTTTAATTGATTTGTTAGCTGGAAATTCCCCTATGCCACAGGCCGACAGTAGGCTAATTCCAAAAATACTTAACGCAGAAAATACCATTTTCACAGAATTTTTGTCGCTTTTACTCATTGTCTCTGTCCCCGTTATCAGTCAATAACTACATAATATTATTTCAAAAAAAGTTGATATATATAATTAAGAATTCTAAAGTTGAATGTTATCGAAAATACATCAAACTGATGGGCGAAAGGACAACAAAAACGTTTATCTGTAGGGTCTGATACTAAATCCGTTGAGTATGCGCTACATATCAGGACAGGCAAAAGGCAAAAGGCAAAAGGCAAAAGGCAAAAGGCAAAAGGCAAAAGGCAAAAGGCAAAAGGCAAAAGGCAGCTTTGTTC
>NZ_JADEVX010000233.1:0-5706 GCF_015207925.1 Microcystis sp. LEGE 00066
CCCCCACTCCCCAACACCCAACCCCTCACGGATCACAAAAAAAGCCTAGCTCAATCCGGAAATTTTGATTATGATCATTAAGTAATTGACCTGTATTTGCGATATAGATTCAAAGGAGAGAAACGGTGTCCACAGAAGTCATCGAAAAGCGTTCCACAGCGACAATCCGTAAACCAGCACCGCGTTATCGCGTTTTACTCCACAATGACGACTTTAACTCGATGGAGTATGTGGTTCAGAGTTTAATGCAAACGATCGCCGGTATGACGCAACCCCAAGCAGTTGATATCATGATGGAAGCGCACACGAATGGTACAGCCTTGGTGATTACCTGCATCCAAGAACACGCGGAATTTTACTGTGAAACCTTGAAAAATAAAGGTTTAACCAGCAGCATAGAACCCGATGAATAAAAGATTACGGGTAATTGCCATTTACCCAGTCCCCCTGCGACTGGGAATTTTTATTTTGCTCCTACTTTTTCTCTGGTTGCCGATCGCACTTCCCCTCTATCACTTTTTTGCCACTAATGCCAATCTTGTCTCAATTTTGACCCTTTCTGTTCTCTATCTGGAGTTTTTGGGGTTATCCCATTGGTGGGGACGGACAATTTATGGCGATGAGGGATTAGCCGATTATGGGTTGATTTGGCGAAGAAAAACGCTGATCGAGTTAATTAACGGGTTAGCGATCGGTTTATTTTTCACTTTCTCGTTTTTTCTGTCCCAAGGGTTCCTAGGTTGGTTAAATTTCTTACCCGCAAATCCCCAAATCAGCAAAATCATCCTGGAGGGGTTTTTAGTCGCTTTAGCGGTGGGTTTTGCCGAAGAATTGCTATTTCGGGGCTGGTTACTGCGAGAATTAGAAAAGGATTATCGTCCCGCTATCGCTCTGGTGATTAGTGCCTTAATTTTCGCTCTTACTCACTTTATTAAACCTTTAGCCGAAATTATCCGCACTTTTCCCCAATTTCCTGCCTTAGTCTTGCTAGGATTAATTCTCGGTTGGGCAAAACGCGCCTGTGGTGGTAGTTTGGGTAAAAGTATCGGTCTGCACGCGGGTTTAATCTGGGCATACTATATATTAAACGTTGGCCAGTTAATTAAATACACTGGTACTGTTCCCGATTGGTTAACTGGAATCGATAAAAATCCTTTAGCGGGAGTGATGGGTTTACTTTTCCTGACAATTCTCGCTATCTGGACAAGAAAAAAGGCAGTTTTGAGTGAACGATAGGGTATTAAATTAATTACTATAAAGGGGAAATTGCCCATGAGAGTTATAGCCGATGAATCGATTATTATCTTTTCTAGAATATCGCCCGCGTTTGCGTAATATCCTATCTTTTTGTTTCTCTCTTATCGTCATGCTGTTGATCGGTGTAGGCAAAGTCACAGCACAAGATTTAAATAATTCTACTCTGGATTTAGTTGCTAATATCTGGATGTTAATAGCCGGCTCGTTAGTATTCTTTATGAATGCGGGTTTTGCCATGATGGAAACGGGTTTTTGTCGTACTAATAACGCCATTAATGTCTTAGCTAAAAACCTAATTGTCTTCTGTGTTTCTGCCTTGGCTTATTGGATGTTTGGTTTCGGTTTAATGTTTGGCAATACATCTGAACTGGGAAATAGTTTCTTTGGTGGGACAGGATTTTTCTTGGAAATTTTAACCCCCAATAATCAATACAGTCAATTCCAAAAATTGTGGCCAGGTCGTTCATCGGTTGTCACCCAATTTTCATTAAAAACATTTCTATAAATCTTATTATAAACTTTTAACTTTTGTCGGTCTTCAACTACCAATCCCGTTAAGCGTAATTCTATTTGATCGGGACTACCATCATCAGTAATTTCACCATTTCTTAAAATTTCTTGGTAAAGCTTCAGCATTCTTCTACCCGTGACACGCTTATTTAATAAACGATTCCGAATAGTTTTTAGGTGTTCTGGACTATCTTGAGATACCCAGTTACTAATTACTTGCGACTGGATAAAATCGCCGACATTAATCGGGGTTGCTGGGGATTCCTTGCCAAATTCAGGGCGAGATGTGGAGATTAAATGACAAATTTTTTGAGTTAAAAACGGTTGTCCACCTGTCCAGTCTATAACCTCCTCTAAAACCCGTTCTGGTGCGATAACTTTGTCCTGCAATCCCTCGGCAAGTTTTCTGGCATCCCTTTTAGTAAATCCAGATAATCGAATATCTTGACCAATATTAAAAGGACTACGATTATTATCTAGAATAAAGTTAGAAACTGCCGCTACCCCCAACATACAAAAGATTAGACGTTGGTAATCCCTATTATGGGGACGTTTTTCATGACAGCTACGCAGCCAAGCAAAGAAATCATCTGTGGAAAATTTTAAACTCAGAACGCTATCAATTTCATCGAAACAGATAACAATAGGTCGGGATACTTCCCTTAAGAGAATTTCCTCAACAAATTGATCAAGACGATTAATAGCTGATTTATAGGCTCGTTCATCCCACCAAGTTTGCTCTTTTTCCCGAATAGAAAGATCAAATCGTTTAACCAGTTGCTCAAATAATACTCGATACCAAATATCTTCGGATATGTTTTTTCCCAGACCACTCAAATCAATAGTAGCACAATCAATATTATCCTCTTTCAGTCGTTTTTGTGTCTGTACCCACAAACTTGATTTTCCCATTTGACGGGAATTTAACACATAGCAATACTGTCCATTTTTTAGATAGTTATAAAATATATCATCTGCTTCCCGCTTGATATAACTAGGTGCATCTAGGGGAATGCTGCCTCCAACATAATAAAAATTGGTCGCCATAGGATTAAAATTAGCAATTTGTCTGATTGGTTAAGTTCGATGAATAATTTAATCAAAGGTTATCTGTACCTAACTCAATATATCGGATTTTAGGAGGATAGGCGATACCTAAAATAGTCGCTGTATAGTGGATAACGGGGTTGAACAGCATTCTGCACAAAGGTTACTAATCCTAAACTATGAAGTTGCCAATTAATTGTTGCACCTAAATCAACGGGAGAAGACGACTCTACAACCTTTTTCATTCCTGCTGCTAGGTTTGGATGTTCTTGTAAGTTTAGCAAATGTCCTCGCAAATGATCCCCATAAATTCCCGCTTCCGTGGCTGCTGTCTCTAAAAAATCTGCTAAAGACAGTTGTTTTTGGGTAATCGCATAAATCGCTTTTTGGATTAAATAGGGATGTCCCCCGACAAGATTAATTATTTTTTGCAGTTCATCTTTTCCCAAGTTAGCCTGATATTTATTGGCTAGAGTCAAGACCTGTTCTAGAGTAAAATCAGGTAACAGGATTCCTGTTCCTAAATTCAAAGGAGATTTATTCAGGTCAGCAGGAACATAATTTTCTGTGGAATAGGTGATAATTAAGTGTAACTTTTGCCAAGTATTATTATTTTTTGCCTCCTCGTGCCAAAGACGAAATAAACTAAGGAAATCGTCAGCAACGCTGGTATAGGTAAAAAGACTATCTATCTCCTCTAAAACTAAAATTAGGGGTTTATCCAGCTTTTTGAGCAAATGATCTTCAAAATAGGCAGTACAGCTATAAAGTCCTAATCCTTCTTGCCATTTTTCCTGAAAGAGAGCTGCTAACCCTAATTTCTTGGAAATAATCAAAGCAAACCAAGAGAGCAATCGGTCTAAATCGCCGATAATTCCTTTACTTGCTTGTAAAAAACTCAAACTGACGGTTTTATACTGTCTTTTGTCAACTTGACTCAAAATTCTATCGACTAATAGGGTTTTACCCATCCCCTTGGCTGATTTAATCCGCAATAATGAACCTGCTTGACTCACCGTCTCCAGACAAAGCTGTTCCACTGGAGGACGTTCAATATACTTGGAAAAATCCGCAGCCCGGTTTTCTCCCTCATCCTCAGACGTGGCAGCCGGTGTTTCCTCCAACTCATCCCAGTCAGCGATTTCTCGATAATCAAGGCCTAATTTTTGACAAATTTCATAAAAATTGAGATTACTAATCGATTTACCGTTAAGAAAACGGCTAATAGTCGATCTTGCGAATCCTAACTCCTCAGCAAGCAGCTCTTGACTTGCGTAACCATTGAGTTTAACTGCTTGTTTGACTCTAGGGATATATTCTGATTTTACTTTAAGCGATCGCCCCATAAACTTCCATCAATCGACGCAATCTCTATTTTATCGCAAAAAACTCAGACATATCTCAGTCATTCTCAGTCATGAACTCAGAGAGTCATGACTGAGGATCAAGATGTACTGGTCGAAGTGTATTTATAAACTACACAAAACAGAATGCTTGACATATTTCCTTCTAAGTCCAAAGACAAGGGTGATTCTGGGACTTCAGCTAAGTCTGACAATTATTTAACCTCCGCGGAGAAGTCTCTTTTATCTGATTTACTCAAAGTTAATGCTGCCACTGTCTTGAGCTTTGAAATTGAAACAGATAGAATTGGAGAAGCTAACTTACAAGACAAATTAGAAAAACTAGCGGACAAAGGCTATATCAAAGTCAATAAAGAAGAAAGCTACAAAATCTTTACTCCCACTTGGAAAACTCGTTGGCTCAGGGTAAATGGTATTTTGTAGTCAGGTTCTAACGGAATTGGATAAGTTTCCTTTTTTCAGTTCATTCACCCATTACCTATTTTTGGTAGATTCTCAGACAACCGCCGCCACCGATCTTTTTAGCGAAATACGGAAACTTCTGGGAGAAGATCGGTGGCTTTTTGTGGTGACTGCGATAATTATTGGAGTAGCAGTTGAAACTAGAAGTACCTATTTCTCAGCTTTTAGGATTCGTCATTTATTTCCCGATTTAAAAAAGGATTTTTTAAAGACTTTCAGTTTTTTATTAATTGTCAAAATTTTTGTATCAATACTTTTATACCTTTTTCTTCAGTTTATATTTTCTCTATTAAGCTCGATCGAGGATAATGTATATGTTGGTTTAATCATTGCTCTGGTCTTTGGTTTTATTATTAGTTCCTTAAACCCTAATTTAGAACAAATTGACCAAGTAATGGGTGGATTTAGCTTATCGACAATTAATCCTGTCTCCAGTCTGATCAAAAAGATATTAGGGTTGTACAAACAATTTCAAGCATCTATTATTGAGCCTTTCCAAAAGAAATTGGGAAACAAGAAAACCAGCCTATATATGTCTATCAAGTCTGGATTTTATTTTAAAATAGTTACTATTCAGGAATACATCCAAGAATTAATCGGTAGATTTACACTGAAAGAAACGCAAGAGAAATATCAAGGAAAATTAAACGCTATCATCGGGGAAAAATTTAGTGACGAGGATAAGAGAGAAAGATTAATATGGTTATTATTTGATATTATGGAGGTTACTTATGAAGAGATCAATAAAATTAAAAATCACCCAGATCAATCAGAAATTTTAATAAGACTGGGAGAAATAGAACAGGGGAATAGTACGATAAATTAAACGTCGGCCAGTTAATTAAATACACTTGTACTGTCTCTAATAGATTAACTGGAATCGATAAAAATCCTTGAGGGGGAGTGATGGGTTGACTTTTCCTGACAATTCTCACCATCTGGACCAGAAAAAAA
Source organism: Microcystis sp. LEGE 00066 (assembly GCF_015207925.1). Classification (NCBI taxonomy): domain Bacteria; kingdom Bacillati; phylum Cyanobacteriota; class Cyanophyceae; order Chroococcales; family Microcystaceae; genus Microcystis; species Microcystis sp. LEGE 00066. Next base: position 5,595 of record NZ_JADEVX010000233.1, read on the forward strand.
GTAACCGATGTAAAACCGAGCAGTTAGACTAAATCCCTTTTTAATAGTGTGATTAACTCTCAAATTATGAATTGTTTCTCCCCACACCCCACACCCTACACCCTACACCCCA
>NZ_JADEVX010000234.1:0-5674 GCF_015207925.1 Microcystis sp. LEGE 00066
GAAAAACCCCATCTAAACGAAAAGCTAGTTGTTTAACTTCTAGGGAGGAAAATTGATAATGATTGACTGTTTCTGGGGGAAGATTGAGCAAATCAAAGAAACTTTCGGGAAAAGTCTGAAAGAGACGATAGAAAATACTGTCCGTTTTCACTCAATTTTGTCCCTCAATGACTTGTGGTACTTGTTCAATCTCTAAGTCTAAAGTTTGGGTATAGGAAAGCCAGCAGATAGCATTTTTAGGGCAATTTGTCGAGATTTCTCTTCTTTGCCCTTTTCCTCTCCTTCCTCTCAAATATCTCGATTTAGAGGATTTTTTCTAAACCGTAAATGAGGGATTGCAGCTGAGTAACTTTGCGGATAGAGAGGAGAACCCCCGGCATATAACAGGAGCGATCGCTGGTATCATGACGAAGGGTATAGATTTCTCCGGGGGAACCGAAAATGACTTCTTGGTGGGCAATTAAACCGGGTAAACGGACGCTATGAATACGGATGTTCTCGGCAGTTAAACCGCCTCTAGCGCCGGGGATGGTTTCTTTTTCGGAAACTTGAGCAGGATTAAAGATTTTACCCAATTCTGCCAGTAATTCGGCGGTTTTAATCGCTGTGCCACTGGGTGCGTCTGCTTTTTGATTGTGATGCAGTTCGATAATTTCTACATGATCAAAGTAGCGAGATGCTTGCACGGCAGCCTGTTCTAGTAAAACCATGCCAATGGAAAAATTGGGGATAACTAAACAGCCGGTGCTGGCTTTTTCGGCAAATTCGGCTAAATCTTGCAGTTGTGCCGCCGATAATCCCGTAGTTCCCACCACCGGACGCACTCCATAGGCGATCGCACTGCGGGTATTGTCATAAACACCGTCGGGATGGGTAAAATCCACCATCACCCCCTGCACTTTTTCCTGAGTTGCCAGGACTAAAACACTCTGTAAATCGTCGAGAATCGGCACTTCTAGGGGTTCACAACCGGCCACTTCTCCCACATCCTGACCTCGAAAAGCTGGATTTCGATCCACTGCACCCACTAGGATCATATCGTCGGCACGAGCAACGGCTTTAATGACTTCCCGTCCCATTTTGCCGGCTGCACCGTTGACAACCACGGGAATCGGGTTTCTATTTTCGATCATAGTTAATTATTCTCCTTATGTATGGCGATTATAGATTGTAAATGGGTAATAACGTTTTTTAGGGAAAAAAATCAAGATATAAATACTGCCCTAACACACCAAAAAGAAAAGTTTTTGATGTGTTACCCTTGGTCAACCCACTACTTATAATAAAGCCATTTCTCCTACCACTTCCAAGCGGGTATAACTGCCGATTTTGAGGAATTTTTCCGAGAGAGATTCGGCCACATTGGGAGTAATCCAGCCTAACTGTTTGAGAATTTGCAAAGCGGCGGCATATTTAGCCCGTTTGGAACCATCTAAAGCTTTTATTGCTAATCCTAAACCTTCACCGACGCGCCCAATACATTGAATCCCTTCAGCCCCGGCTTTACTGACGATTTCCCCTTGGCTAACCTGCATTAATTCCGTATCAAAAGCCCCTTCTGCTGCTACCATGCGGGGATGATAGGTCATCGCCCGGACGATTCTTTCTAAGTCTAAACGGTTGCCAGAGGCTAACTGGGCGTAGAGATGGGCCATTTGCCCCAACTGCATTGAATAGGTGGGCGCACCGCAGTCATCATGGGCGCTGATTAATTCATCTCCTGGCATCCCCAATAATTCGGCAATTTTGCTTAAAATTAGCTTCTGTATCTGACTAGAACGCCGCAGATAGCTATTTAACGGCCAGCCACGCTGTTGACACACCGCTAACATCCCGGCGTGTTTACCAGAACAATTGTACTGGAGACGACTGGGTTTACCGGACGGGAGGGGACATTGCAGAGCGTTGGGATCGATATCGGCACGCCAGAGAATATTAAAGACTTGACGGGCGTGTTCCACTGTGCCTTGGTGAGAACTACAGATAATGGCTAGATCCTTATCGTTGAGATCGTAGCGTTCGAGGGTGCCGGTACTGATGACAGCCAGTGCTTGAAAAGGTTTTAGGGCCGAACGAATAAAGGCGCTAGTTTCAGCGCTGCCCGCGGTGGATAATACCCGGCCGCGGTCATCGCAAATAGCGGCCTCGACATGATGGACCGATTCAATAATACCTTCCCGGAGGAGATGAATTTCTAAGCGGTGGGTTGGTGAACGTTTTACCCTATTCATTCAGATTGGTGATTGGTTGCGGTTAGTGAGTGAAAAATAGCCAGAAAAGACCACTGATAGCGATAATTGCCCCTAGAATCAGGGCGGTTTTTTGTAAACGCTGGAGAATGGGCTGGATTTGATAGGAGACGATTAAACGATCGCGGGTTAAAATAGCGGCGGTTTTTGTCCAGATTTGGCCATCATACCAGCCCGACTCTTCATAAAATACTTTCTCTGATTGCAAGCGGTCATAGACGTAGATCCAGCCTAAATACAAGCGCAATAACACCAATCCTACCAAAATTGTCGAGCCAAAAATCCCCGCGCAGAAGAAGAGAAAAGGGGCTTTTTTGAGGGGAAAACTAGCGGCGGCAATCGGTCCGACAATTAACCATGTCCACAACCATAACCAGAGAAATTTTTTTGTATAAGAGGCTACATCTAGCGTTGCCCAACGGAAAAACCAAGATTCTTTTAATTGTTCGTACTCGTTAACCGGCTGCTGTTCTTCCGGGACGGGACAGAAATCAAGGGAGGATTTCATGGATTCTACTCCTCCAAATGGTCGCTAGGTAGAGGAATCCGTTGGGCATGACCCCAAAATGCTTCTAAATTATAAAATTCCCGCTCTTTTGGTAAAAAGATATGAACAATGATATCGCCATAATCCATCAGGATCCAGCTACCTTCGCTTTTTCCTTCCACTTGTCGGGGGGATTGTTGCCATTCTAGTTCCATAGCAGCTTCGATCGCATCCTCGATCGCTCGCACTTGAGTGGTAGAATAGCCGGTAATAATCAGAAAATAATCGGTTAAATAACAGATATCGGCGACTTTCAGGATGGCAATGTCCCCTGCTTTCTTGTCCTCGGCAGCGGTAACAATTGTCTCTAGAAATTGTTCGGTCTTGAGATTTTCGGCGACGGGGGTAATAATTCCAGTGGGATTGGTCATTCAGTTTGTGGTCATCCTTTGGCTAAGGTGGTTGTAAGCGAGTCTTGAGATTATGTTAATCAATGGGTTTAGTTTTTGTTGGTTGTTCTTTAACAATTTGTAACGCCCAGTTGCGGGTTAGCACGGTGCGGGGATGAATGGGACAATGGCTACTTAAAAGATATTTTAGGGAATAATCGCAGGTTTGTTGAACGCTTTTATGGAGATTTTGATAGCTGAGTTGTCGTAGGGCGTTTAATTCGGGTGTATCGCCGCGATTGGGTTCCAAGGCATCGGCAATAAAGACTATACAGCTAAGATCGCTCATATTGGGTTTACCGAGGGTATGATTGCGAATCGCTTCGAGAATTTCCTCATCGGTAACGTTAAATTCTTTTTGGGCGACAACTGCACTTACATCGGCGTGGAGTAAGTGGGGATGGGATGCACAGATATTATCCACGTCTATTCCCGCCGATTCCGCCATTTTTAGCAGTTTTTTGGGCTTGAAAAATTTAGCTAGATCGTGTAGTAATCCCGCTTGCCCTGCTTGGACGGGATCGAGATCGTGATGACGAGCTAAACCAATACACATGGTCTCCACACCGAGAATATGTCGCAGACGGTGTTCGTTGACGTTTTCTTTTAACCAGTCGATAACTTGCTGTCGCATCTTTTTTTTGCCCTTGCGGAACCCCAAAACGATTGTAACAATTACTATACAATTTTGCCTATCACTCCTGGGTTCGATCTTTACCAATCATCCTCGCGACTAGCTTCTAAAACTTCTTCTTGCTGCCAATCATCCTGAAAAGGTTGTACCACTTTACCGATCGCATCGGCCACAAAAGACTTAATAAATTCCTCCTTGCGACTGAGTTGAAATTGTCTTTGTACCACTTCCGTCATGCCACCGTCACCCCAGTCTTGATCCTGACGGAAATATTCAATAAAACTTTTGCCAGCAATGCGGGTTAAATAGGCGGCACTGACTCCTTGAATTGCCTTACCGACTATATAGGTAGTAAAATTTAATTGTAGGATTCTGGCTAATAATTCTACTGCTCCTTTCACCACTCCCAAACTAACTAGAGTTTTACCCAAAGATACAGCCAATTCCTTGCCTCGATCGCTGTTAATTTCACAGCCATAAACTTGACCAATTTCCCTGACCATTTGAGCATTAACCGCCGCCGTTGCTAACAGATCGAACACCGGTAAGGGAGTCACCGCAATCACTCCCGCACCGATCCACTGATAGCGATCAATAATTTTATCAGCTTGGCGACGACGTTGGCGATCGATAATTTTCCTAGCTTCTTCCCCCAATCTTTGGGATTGTAAGAGGATATTATCCGCCACTAAATCCTCTCCTTCGGCCCGTAAAACTGAAGCTAAACGTTTAATTAAAGCTAAAATATCTGGTTCGGGTGTGATGATTTGTCCACCGGTTAACTGTACTGGTTGGGGATTAGCGGTAACAGCAATAATATCGGCGGAAAGGATCACTCCTTTTAGCCGTTCTCGTAATTGTTTTAAAATCATTTCTCGATCTTCATCGCTATAGAGATCGATTTTATTAAAGACTAAGAGAGAGCGTTTACCAATATCAATTAAACCCAATAAAGGGCCGTATTCCGATTGTCGAATATCGTTATCAATGACAAATAAAAGTAAATCTGCTTCCGTGGCTAATTGTCGCGCTAACTGTTCCCTTTGACCTCCGGCTGCACCAATTTCGAGAATGCCGGGGGTATCGGTAATTTGAATTTCCCGATTCACACCTTTCATTTTTAAACTATAGGTTTCCCCTTTTTCCGTGGTTCCCATGGTTGCCTCCACATTGCCCACCATTTGACCGATGAGGGCGTTAATTAGGGAGGTTTTTCCCGCCGATCCTGTGCCGAAAACAATGATTTTAACTTCTTTTCTGGCTAAACTTCGCTCAATTTCTTGGGAACGATTAATAAAAACCTGTTGAGTTACTTTATCTTGAATTTGCTCCACTTGTTGCCGGATAGCTTTTAAGGTTTCCCCGGCGGCCTCGGTTTTTTCTACTGGTAATTTTAGGGGTGGACGGGAGGAAGAACGCAACCCGCGGCGACTTTTTTGCTGCTGGGGCAGCAGATAAAAGTAGTACAAAAGAATGTAGATCAGCAAGCCCAGCAGTCCGATAATCAGTAAAAGCAGAATATTGGCTAGTAGGGGAGCGAGAAAAACGATATCTCTGTAAAGACGATAGATAGAGTTGACTAACCACAACATTAATCCGAAAATAAAGCTCAGACCAATGATTAAAGCGGCAAGACGGGGTAATTTCATCAGCTTTAACGGTAGGGGATTCCTTGATCTTGATCTTAGTTCTTTGCCGGCCGATTGTCGGGAACTATAATAGACTGTTATCTATGAAGTAGGGAGACACAATTATTTATAGGAGCAGTAGCGTAACCCATGCGGGCGTTGGGTTTCATGCTTCAACCCAACCTACGTCCTCCACCTACCTACTCCCTATCTACCCACTTCATAAT
>NZ_JADEVX010000235.1:0-5626 GCF_015207925.1 Microcystis sp. LEGE 00066
ACGATATTTGGCTGGGAACACTAAATGATATAGCAAAACACTTACATTATGGCTCTTATGGATGTATTCACTCATTTTTCTATTGTACGCCGCGAGCGGCGGGGAATTAGACCCGAAGAGATTAAAAAAATAAAGAAATTAATACATACAAGATATTTATTACAATTTCAACAATTAATCTCGAAAATTGTCCGAACCACAGGTAAGACATGTACCATCATCAGGATCTATGACATTACCCAGACAATCTTCAGCTGTGCAATCTTCCCGCAATACTTCATAAGATTCATTACATACAAGGCAATAAATAGTGTTGCTAGTTGGTTCATTAGGTATTAGTTGAGCTAATCTTGGAATCTGTTCGTCTTCGTAATCTTCCCTAAAACCACTATAACAACTAGGACAGAAATAACGTCTTATTTTTTTATTAAAATTAAAATATTTATTATTTCCTGAAGGTGTTAATAAATCAATTACAAGGTTTATTTCTAAAGCCAGCTAATTATATAATTCTCTGGTTTCAGAGCTATATAGAACAGATTCAGGTTCATTTTGAATGAATTGTCCTCGAATTTTTATCCACGAGTTTGGCTCTATCAAATAATGACAAATTTCTAGAATTTCAACAAACAGATCTTTAATTTTTATATATAATTCAGGATCTACAGTGTGCATAATTATATTTCGCTTGCTTCTCAAATCTTCAAATCTTTGTCGAAAGTTATCTGGTAATCGACCAGTCGATACGGTATTATAAACTTTGACTAAATCCTGTGCATCAATTGTTTTAAATTCACTAAAACGGATATTGCGCTCATGAGATTTACTGGGATAATTACTCGGACATCCTGAAATTAGTAAATACGGGCTAACTGTAGCAATATTACCTTTTAAGAGAAATTCTGTTCCTTGTTGAATAAGGGAAAGGGCTGTACTCAATGGACGTTGTGCTTGTTTCCAATATTGCTCAGATGACAATTGATCGATTACTTCTTCATTCTCATCGCTATAATACACATTATAAAAATATTCCGCATTCTTAAGTTTTGTAGATAAACTTATCAGCGTATCCCAAGCCAGATTTAAAAAATCAATGCCAGCGGATTTAAAATCATCTCCAGTCGGTACATCTATAATCATAATTTTTCGGGTTCTTCGGTTTGTGTTATGCAATGGACTGGGGTTATAAGGGATGGAACCCTTATGTAGAAAGGCATTTGGCGATTTTTGTCAATTGTTTTTTATCTAGAGCGAACTCATCAATTAAGTCTCTTGCCAGAGAAGGATTTAGTCAATTTATGCCCCCCTATCGAACCATAACAAGTAATGAAGAGCCATTTTTCGTACTCACTTTTATCATTTCATTTAAGGCGATTTATTGGTAAATGAGATTGTGTGGCTTTTCATCCCGCTCAAAATGATAGCGAACTTTTTTATTGTGTGGCTTGTACCCGAACTAAACTTGACTATACTTTGTGAGCCTCCGCATAAATCCGTAAAGCGGCGGACATTTTTTGTTCACAATCCTCGCCCTGTGATTGAAACCAAGCTAGGGTTTCGGGATCTACTTGAACAAGAACATTTACTTTCTCTACAGGTTTCCACCACCGCGATTTACTAAAAAACTCCTCGGTTAAGGGCGGAATATCGGATGTGTCGATTTCCTCTTCCGTAAGAGCGTCAACTTTCTCCCAATTCGTCTCGGAGGTATTGTTCATATCGTTTTCGTTCATAGGGTAAAGCTTTACGAAGTGAAATAATACGAATTGTATCTCTACTCGGTTCTGTAAAAACGACAACTACCACTCGGCCATCGAGCGTACCGATTCCTATCAATCGATCTTCGCCATAATTTTCTCGTTCGTCAAGGGAAACTCGAATGGGATGTTCAAATATCCGCTGCGCGTCCGCGAAGTCTAGATCGTGCTTGATGATATTCGCTCGGTTCTTTTGTCGATCCCACTCGAATTTCATATTTTTATTTTATCGAGTTGTCATTCCGTATATCGAAAAAAATCCTATAATTGTCGAAAATTTGATCGTTAGAGGGGTCATCTTGATCGAAATCAAAAGAAATCTTTCGCCTCGATCGAAATGACCCATAACCGGTCAACTAACTCAAAACACCAGAAGGAATCCCTAAGATATCCTCAATTTTAGGTAAATCTTCTAGGGGAATTACCCGGCCTTCATCCTCAAAACCAGCGATTTCATTAAAGTTCAAATAGCGGTATAAATCGCCAGCAAAAGGATTAATTTTCTCGGTGACAATTGCCAGGTATTCCTCGACGGTGGGAATGCGTCCTAGCAGCGCACAAACCGCCGCTAATTCGGCGGAACCGAGATAGACTTGCGCATCTTTTCCCATGCGATTATTGAAGTTACGAGTCGAGGTAGAAAATACCGTTGCTCTGTCTTCAACCCGCGCTTGATTACCCATACAAAGGGAACATCCAGGCATCTCAGTACGGGCCCCAGAAGCGGCAAAAATGCCGTACATTCCCTCCTCGCGCAATTGTTTTTCATCCATGCGGGTGGGGGGACAAATCCACAGTTTAGCCTTAGCAACTCCTGCCCCTTCTAATATCTTAGCAGCGGCGCGATAATGACCGATATTAGTCATACAAGAACCGATGAACACCTCATCAATTTTATCCCCGGCGCATTCCGACATTAACTTGATATTATCGGGGTCATTGGGTGCGGCAACAATTGGTTCTTTAATCTCGTTTAAGTTGACGGTGATAATATCCGCATATTCGGCATCCTTATCCGCTTCCATCAGGACGGGATTAGCTAACCATTGTTCCATTTTTGCTACCCGACGTAGGATAGTTTTGGCATCACTATAACCCCGGGCCGCCATATTCTTTAACAGGGCCACATTAGAGCGTAAATATTCCGCCACTGTTTCCGTACTTAACTTAATCGTACAACCGGCGCAGGAACGTTCCGCCGTGGCATCGGTTAACTCAAAAGCCTGTTCTAATTTCAAATCCGGCAGCCCTTCCATCTCCATAATGCGACCGTTAAAAACATTTTTTTTGTTCTGTTTTTCCACGGTTAATTTGCCTTCTTGGATGGCAACGTAGGGAATAGCATTAACAATATCGCGCAGAGTTACACCGGGTTGTAATTCCCCCGTAAAACGCACTAAAACCGATTCCGGCATATCCAAAGGCATTACTCCCAAAGCGGCGGCAAATGCCACTAAACCCGACCCCGCAGGAAAGGAAATTCCCAGGGGAAAACGAGTATGAGAATCGCCGCCAGTCCCCACCGTATCCGGCAATAACATCCGATTTAACCAGGAATGAATAATGCCATCTCCCGGACGTAAAGCCACCCCACCCCGGGTAGAGAAAAAGTCCGGTAATTGGTGATGAGTTTGAATATCAACCGGTTTGGGATAGGCTGCCGTGTGACAGAAACTCTGCATGACTAAATCGGCGCTAAAACCTAAACAGGCTAACTCTTTTAACTCGTCTCTGGTCATCGGACCGGTGGTATCCTGAGACCCTACCGTGGTCATAATTGGGTCACAGGAAGTACCCGGCCGCACCCCGGGTAAACCGCAAGCTTTGCCGACCATTTTTTGCGCTAGGGTGTAACCTTTACCCGTGTCATTAGGCATAGTGGGACGGGTAAATAGGGTACTAGCCTCAAGTCCCAAGGCGTGACGGGTTTTATCGGTGAGACTGCGACCGATTAAGAGGGGAATACGACCGCCGGCCCGGACTTCATCCAGAATTGTCTCAGGTTTGAGGCTAAAAGTGCTAATAGTTGCGCCCGCTTCGTTGGTGATTTTGCCTTCGTAGGGATAAATTTTAATCACATCCCCCGTGTTCATTTGGCTAACATCGCATTCAATCGGTAAAGCGCCGGAATCTTCAGCAGTATTAAAGAAGATAGGGGCGATTTTACTGCCTAAAATATAGCCACCAGCACGTTTATTAGGCACAAAGGGAATATCATCGCCGATATGCCAGAGAACCGAGTTAATTGCCGATTTTCGGCTGGAACCAGTCCCAACCACATCCCCCACATAGGCGACCGGATGGCCTAATTTTTTCAATTCGGCAATGGTTTCTAAAGACCCCGGTTGACGGGTTTCTAACATTACCAAGGCATGAAGGGGAATATCGGGCCGGGTGGTGGCATGGGGAGCGGGAGATAGGTCATCTGTATTGGTTTCCCCGGGTACTTTGAAGACGGTGACGGTAATTTCTTTAGCAAGTTTCGGTTTAGCGATAAACCAAGCGCCATTGGCCCAAGCATCGATAACCTGTTTAGCATAGGGATTGGTGTCGGATAATTCCAAAACCTCGTTAAATGCGTCGAATACCAGCAGGGTTTTACTTAAAGCACTGGCAGCAGCGGCGGCGATATTAATATCTCTGGATTTGAGCAGTTCAATCAGAGAATGAACGTTATAACCACCGACCATGGTTCCCAGTAAGCTAACCGCACCCTGGGGGGAGATAACGTTAGATTTTATTTCACCTTTGGCAATTCCTGTTAAAAATCCCGCTTTAACGTAGGCCGCTTCATCAACTCCGGGGGGAATACGGTCACGCAGCAGGGTCAGCAATTCTCCCTTGAGTTCTTCGGACGGATTTTTGAGTATTTCGCATAATTCCGCTGTTTGTTGAGCATTGAGGGGAAGGGGAGGGATACCTAATTTCGCTCGGTCGGCAACGTGCTGATGATACGCTTCTAACATAGGTCTATTTTCTCCTAGTCTTCACTTGTGACGGTTTCTTCCTAGGTTAATGGATTTTTGCTAGTCTCGGAATTTCTCGGTTAGCGAGACATGACTTTATTGTGTGACTTCCATAAAATGAGAAAATAGCGATCGATTGACTATATTAAGGCGTAGATAATGGCTATCACCGATTCTGATCTAGATTTAGCACAATATATCGACCATTCTCTCCTCATCCCCACCGCCACCAGTGAACAATTAGAGGCTTACTGTCAACAGGCTGATCAATATCATTTTCCCACCGTCTGCGTTTATCCCGCTGCCGTTAAGCAAGCTGTGCAGTTACTCCACGGCAAAAAAACTTTAGTTTCTACCGTAATTGGTTTCCCCGCAGGGGCCACTACCTCCGCAGTTAAACGTTATGAGGCTTTAGAAGCCGTAGATAATGGTGCTAAGGAGTTAGAGGTGGTTATTAATCTCGGTTGGCTAAAAGATGGGAAATCAGAGCAATTATTCCAAGAAATTGCTAGTATTTGTCAGGAAACCGGCCAGACGGTAAAAGCGATTCTGGAAACCTCGCAACTGACGGACACCGAGAAACGTTTAGCGGCGGAAATTTGCATGGATGCAGGAGTCAGTTATCTAAAAACCAGTACCGGCTGGTTTGGAGGTGCAACGGTTAGCGATGTGAAGTTTCTCAAGGAAATTAGCAAAGGCCGGGTAGGAATTAAAGCATCCGGCGGAATTCGCACCCTTGAACAAGCGCTCGCTCTTATCCAGGCCGGGGCCACCCGTCTGGGAACTTCCCTCGGTGTCGATTTAGTCCGTCAGCAAAAAGCTGCCTTTGAGGGATAATACTAAATCCTGTTTAAAAGGTATAGGAAAGTGGGGTGTGGGGTGTGGGGTGTAGGGTGTAGGGTG
>NZ_JADEVX010000382.1:0-1034 GCF_015207925.1 Microcystis sp. LEGE 00066
TCAGGGAAGATAAAGTTTTCGTGGGGTTGGTCTTGGGGAGCCATCCAAGCTCTCAGACCTTCGTTAAGCAGAATATTTTTAGTGTAGAAGGTTTCAAATTCCGGGTCTTCGGCCGCTCTCAATTCCTGAGAAACGAAGTCATAGGCCCGTAGATTAAGGGCTAATCCCACTACACCCACAGCACTCATCCATAAACCAGTCACGGGGACAAAGAGCATGAAGAAGTGTAACCAACGTTTGTTGGAGAAAGCGATGCCGAAGATTTGCGACCAGAAACGGTTCGCAGTGACCATGGAGTAGGTTTCTTCCGCTTGGGTGGGTTCAAAAGCTCGGAAAGTGTTGGAACCTTCACCGTCTTCAAACAGGGTATTTTCTACGGTCGCTCCGTGAATAGCACAGAGAAGCGCACCACCGAGGATACCAGCTACACCCATCATGTGGAAGGGGTTAAGGGTCCAGTTGTGGAAGCCTTGGAAGAAGAGAATAAAACGGAAGATACCAGCCACGCCGAAGCTAGGGGCAAAGAACCAGCTAGACTGACCGAGGGGGTACATCAGGAAGACACTGACGAACACCGCAATCGGGCCAGAGAAGGCGAGGGCGTTGTAGGGACGAATGCCGACTAAACGGGCGATTTCAAACTGACGTAGCATGAAGCCAATCAAGCCGAAAGCACCGTGGAGAGCGACAAAGGGCCATAAACCGCCGATTTGACACCAACGGGTGAAGTTACCTTGGGCTTCCGGTCCCCAGAGAAAGAGGATGGAGTGACCGAAGGCATCGGCGGGGGTGGAGACGGCTACAGTCAGGAAGTTGCCGCCTTCTAAGTAGGAACTGGCTAACCCGTGGGTGTACCAGGAGGTGACGAAGGTGGTGCCGGTTAACCATCCACCTAGGGCCATGAAGGCGCAGGGGAAGAGTAGTAAACCAGACCAACCGATGAAGACGAAACGGTCTCTTTTGAGCCAGTCATCGAGAGCATCAAACAGCCCTCTTTCTGGGGCGCGTCCGACAGCAATGGTCATGGGGGTTTT
>NZ_JADEVX010000028.1:0-33368 GCF_015207925.1 Microcystis sp. LEGE 00066
AGGCTAAAGAAGGAAAAAGTGCTGTTTTTTTTGTTGATGCCGCTCACTTCGTCATGGGAGCATTTCTCGGTTTTGTTTGGTGTTTTGAGAGACTTTTTGTTAAGTCACCGAGCGGGCGTAAACGCTTCAATGTTTTAGGAGCATTAAATGCAATAACTCATGAAGTGATTCTAGTTACTAATGACACTTATATTACGGCAACTCAAGTCTGTGAACTTCTTGAAAAAATAGCTGCTTTAGGACTAATGATTCCCATCACTCTAGTCTTAGATAATGCCCGCTATCAGAAATGTAAAATTGTTGAAGAATTGGCTCTTTCTTTGTCAATAGAGCTACTCTATCTGCCGTCTTATTCGCCTAATCTAAATTTAATTGAAAGGCTGTGGAAATTTGTCAAAAAGAAATGTTTACATGGTAAATATTATGAAAACTTTTCTGACTTTTCTTCAGCTATTTATGAATGTCTGAATGATGCCCATCTGAAACATAAAAAAGAACTGGATTCCTTGCTGACTCTACGATTTCAGAAGTTTAATAAATCTCAGATTATGAACATCTAAAGTATAAACAAGTCGGTTAGTCCAATCCTGCTTTCCTTGCAGTTCCCACAAGGCTAAAAGCGAACGGATCAAAAGACCGAAATTGCTAGGGGGAATAGACTGATAATCGATAAAAATAACGCCGCCATGACTTTTCCAAGCTTCTCCCCATTCCCACAAAAGCGGGGGAATACTGTTCTGGTCGTAGGTTACTAGAGTTAATCCGGCTTCAGCCGCCGCTTTTAAGACAATTTCATCCGAATCGCCCAAATATCTACCTTTTAGCCAAGTTATCAGGGGAAAAATCGAGATTTCTGGACGTTTATAAATAATTTGTTCGGCAACCGTCGGAGAAATATGTTCATCCAATAAAAAAGATAGCATTTTAGCTATTCCCCGCTCAAATCAGCAGAAACCGTCATTGTTTCCAATTGCGGTAAGAGCCGCTTTATCGTCGTTTCATTCATCGCTTGAGCATCGGAAATCGCAGTTTGGACTTCGGACCGATAGGCTTCGGCATAGAGCAGGGCAGAGCGTACCCATTCCAGGGGTCGATGAAAATGTGCCGCCGTTTTTTCTTCATCTAGTCCGTAGCTTTGAGCGATTTGAATTACTTCCCACAGAGCCAAACTGGAGTTTTTTAGGTAGGGCTGCCGCCCCAAAGGAGAATGGCGAAATTCAATATAGGGGAACTCGCTTTCTCGGAGGGATTCCTCGATTAAAATCGCGCCGGTTTCGCTAGGGGTTTTTCCTAATCGGCGGGCTAACCGTTTCAGTCTTTCTGCTGTGTGGTCGGGCAGTCTGGCGCTAACAACTTGGGACATCAATTTTTTTAACTTTTAATTACACTGTTTACAGTGTAACTCAACTCATCCTGCCAATGCCATTAAAGAATTGACCGTTCACCGAAAAAGGAGGACTAATACTAAATCCGTTGAGTACAGGCTAGTTATGAGGAGATGCAAAAGGGGGAATAAATAATCAGTTTTTAATAACCAGATTTAGTATAAGGTAGTGGCGCGGAGAAAAACCTTTTCTTTAAGTATTACCATAAGCTAAGTTTATGTTGTTGTGACAATCTATAAGCATCTGAGGGGGTAAGACAATCGCTAAAATCCTTATTTTCTCGTTGACCCCCTCGGATGCCCTTCTACTTCTTTTGCCGTTCGGCTATTCTGATATGTAGCCTATAATCAACGGATTTAGTATGACTAACTGGTTGAGAGGTTAAACCATCTCAAAAGCTGAGAGCAAGCATCTTGATCTGTATTTTCTCAACCAGTCAAATCAAGCAAAAATCCTAATAATAATTACCGACTTTGCGATGGTGAACGGCCGTTAAACTATCAGGTTTAGAAACGCGACCATCGGTGACTTTATTGTAAACAATCCAGTGGTCAGCACATTCCATGCGACTAGCGACCTCACATTCTAAATAAGCGAGAGCATCGGCTAAAATTGGGGAACCATTATTAGCGGTGCGAGTATTGACTCCTGCAAAACGATCTTCCCCCGGTCCGAAACGTTTTAAAAAGTGTTTCATCAGGGTTTGATAATTGCCTTCTTCCAGAATATTTAAAATGAATTGATCCCCCACTTGCATTAAAGACTCGATCGCCCGATCTTTGGCCACAGCAACGGTAAAACCGGGAGGATCAAAACTTGCTTGCGTCACCCAAGAAGCGACCATTGCTCCACTTCTGTCTCCTTTCTTGGTGGTAATAATATATAGACCACCGCTAATCCGTCCGATGGCTTTATCAAGGTCAGTATCGAGGGATTTTCTTTGTTTAACTTTTACCTCTTGGGTTAATAGTTGTCCCATGTCTGTACCCGCTTCTTCACAGCGTTGATAGAGACTCTCGTTAGGAGTTTCTGCGCTACGAATGGGATCAAAAGCTTTGGTTAAACCAACTTCACGAAACTTATTAAATAGAGGTAAAATTGATTCATCATCATCCCCTTTAGATTCAAACATTCCGAGGTATTGTTTGGGGTTAACCGAGGCGAGAATTGTGCCTAGATTTCCCGTAATTTCCTGGGTATTAATACCAGAAACGGGGGGAGTACCGATGACGATTCCCACCGCAGAAGAAGCTAATTCTTTTACCTCTTGGGGATCGGCGGATTTCAGGTCTAAAGTTTCTACAGCCAAACCAGTTTTAGTAATACCTTTGGCAATCGATTGACAGAGGCGATCACTATAACCATAATCGGAAATATAGAAAACAGCGACGGTTTTTTCTGCCTTAGTTTGTGCTTGACTCCAATCACGATAACGGGTCAATAATTCAGTAACATTATGTTTTAATACTGGTCCATGACCATTAGCCACGAGATTAATATTACCTAGGGGTTCCATCCGTTTCATCGCCGCTAGTACCGAGCGAGCATTAGGAGCCATTAAACATTCATAATAGAAGCGATAATCTGGTTCAATAGCACTTAATTGCTCATCGTAAAGATCATCGGAACAGTAGTGCATTCCAAAAGCATCACAGGTAAATAAAATTCCCGAACCGTGATCGTAGGTAAAGATAGTATCGGGCCAGTGTAAATTAGGAGCATTAACAAATTCGAGAATGTGACCATTGCCTAAATCTAACTGATCGCCATTTTTGACCAGTTGACGTTGAAAGGGATGATGAACTAAATTCTCTAAAAACTGAATTGCTACCTTCGACCCAACGACGGTAATATTGGGAGCGAGTTGTAGCAGATCTTTGACTAAACCACTGTGATCAGGTTCAGTATGACTGATAATTAAATAATCGATTTCTTGGGGGTTAATTAATCCGTTGAGACTATCAAAATATAGTTGACGGAATTTTTCGTGAGAGGTATCCACAAGGGCGATTTTTTCCCCACGAATCAGATAGGAGTTATAAGTCGTACCGTTTTGTAATCCGAATTCAATATCGAAGCGATCGCGATCCCAATCGAGGGAACGAATAGCGGTGATGTCTGCGGTGAGATCGGCCACCTGCACAGTGAGACGTTTTGTTTTGACTGGTGTAGCAACCATCGAACTCCTCCTTATTGTTAAGTTTTTTATACTTTGTCTCTATTGTGCCACGAGGAAATAAGGTATGGAGATTTATTTTCCGATAATTACTGATAACAGCTATCTTAATGGTCAGGGAGGAGTCGATCGTCGATTTGAGCAGAAACGCTCTCTAGGTATCTGTAGGAGGAAATGGGTGTTATACATTCCAGTCAAGGTGAACTACTTCCTATGTCACGGGGGATTGCCTCAAAACCGACTTACACCCAGTTTTTGGTCTTACATCCCTGACCTAGGCAGTATTCCCAGTTACTATTTGGTATAAAGTTAGGATTGTAAATAAGACGGAAAAATGCTTTTACAATCGGGAAACTTCCGTTTAAAAGGAAAAAAAGCTCTACTAAATCAAGCAGAGATACCGGTCATAACGGTAATGGATGTAACGGAAACTCCCAGGGAACGCCCCAAAAAGAAACAGAAAAATTTTTTTGGTGGTAAAAGAGGTTATCATACTTTAAAATCTCAATTAGTAGCTGATAAAAATACCGAGGAAATTATCTGTGTCTGTTGTGGGAAAGCTAGAGGTCACGATTTTAGTTTATTTTAAAAAAGTCGAGTTCGGTTTCATCCTTTAACTCCCAGCAGAGAAGACAATGATTATCAGGGAATAGATGCATACCATAGTAATAGTTATGCACTGAAAAAGAAACCGAAAAATAGAAAATTAACAGAGTTATAAAAGGAGTATAACAATGCTTTAGCCAAAGAAAGGATTATCATTAAACCTATAAATAGGAAACTCAATATCTTGAAAATATTGTCGCGTAAATATCGGAATTGTCGTCGAAGATATAGTTTAAAAGTTAACTTTTTGACGACTATTTATAACTATGAGTCAGGGATAGTTATAGCAACTTCTTAAAAGTTGCCAAACATTAATCCAGTCAAGGATAATTTATTCTCAGTAATAAAAATTGAGATGGTTTCTGCCGCTTAAACAAAGAGGTTTTGATAACCAAATTAAAGCATATATAAAGAGTTTTGAGTTAAAAGTAAAACTTCAGGTTTTCATTCAAAAAAAATGTACTAATTGGCTAATTTTCCCAAAAAATTAGTTAGCCTACCATCATAACATATAATTAATTTGCAAGAGTTCTAATGCACAGCAAAGCAAAGGATTAAGCCTCCATCACTACTACCGAATCACCACCTGAAAATAATCCCTAGCCATCTCCACTAAACCCTCCCTCATAGCTGACTAGCACAGTAAACCGCCCCCATCAGTCCCACTTGAGCATTAAGAACGATATGGACGGGAATATTGCTTAATAGCTCCGTCATCCGACCTTTAGCGCGAAAAGCCTTCATAAAGCTACCCTCAGTCATTAGGGGAAGATTTTTGGCCGCAATCCCTCCCGCGATGTATAATCCTCCGTAGGGAAGCAACTTCAGGGCTAAATTGCCCGCTTCCGCACCGTAGGCCTCGACAAAGATTTTCATGGTTTGATAACAGAGATGATCCGAGTTATCTTGGGCAAAACTGGCGATTTCAGCCGCTAAATCCACGGTTTTTTGCGGTTTACCCATTTCTCCTAACCAAGTGCGGTAAATTTCCGCCATGGCCGGCGAGGACTGACTATAGTTACTATCGTGGAGAAATCGATAGATAGAAGTGATTCCAGGACCAGAAACCACTCGCTCCACCGAAATTCGCTCGATATTATAAAGTTCCAAGAGATAATTTAATAGTTGATATTCTAAACTCGATCGAGGGGCAAAATCGGCGTGGGAACCCTCACTAGCAAACACCCGATATTTACCCTTCGACACAGGAATCAAAAAACCCTCTCCTAACCCAGTTCCCGCACCAATAACCGCAATCGGAGCCTCTGGTACTGTCGGGGCCGACTGTAGATTGTGCAGCTCCTCTGGGGCTAATCCTAACACCCCATAACCGATCGCCGCAAAATCATTAATTAATTTTACTCGCTCAATCTGCAACTCTCGGCTTAGGCGATCGCCAGTTAGAGACCAACTTAAATTAGTCAATTCGGAACTATTGTTAACCACAGGACCTGCAATACCGAAACAAGCTTTTGTCACTGGGGGAATAGTGGTTTGTCGGGCCAAAAACTGCTGGACGATCGGCACCAGATCGGGGTATTGTTCACTGGGATAAATTTCTTGATCGAGAGTAGTTAGCAGGGGTTGGGGACTATCCGATGAGTTTTGGCAATCCACTAAACGCAGGATTGTTTTAGTTCCCCCGATATCTCCCCCTAAAAGAATCGTCATGCTGGTTTTTCCCTGAGTTTGTCCCCATAATTATAGTTTTTTACCCTTTCTATCAGGCAAATTTAAAGGCCACCAATTCTATACTATAGTGAAAGATGGTAATGCCTAAGCCCTAATTAAGGATTGATTAATCATCGCTCCCGGGTTGGAATGGGGATTGGCTAGAGGACAGAAAGAGGGAGAAATCAGCTTGGGTGTAGAACTTCGCAGTTACGTTTATCTTGACAATTTACAGCTTCAACACGCCGCTTACATCGGTACAGTCGCCCAAGGATTTTTACCCTTACCCGGGGATGCTTCCCTCTGGATTGAAATTTCCCCCGGCATCGAGATTAATCGCATCACCGATATTGCCCTCAAATCCGCCGTGGTTCGTCCGGGGGTTCTATTCGTAGAAAGACTCTATGGACTCTTAGAACTCCATTCTAGCAGTCAGGGAGAGGTAAGGGCGGCCGGTCAGGCAATTTTGCAGTATTTAGGCGTTAGTCAGCGCGATTGTCTGAAACCGCAAATTGTCTCTAGCCAAATTATTCGCAACATTGACGCTTACCAAGCCCAATTAATTAACCGTAGTTCTCGGGGTATGATGTTAATGGCAGGACAGACTTTATACGTTTTAGAAGTGCAACCGGCCGCCTACGCTTCCCTTGCTGCTAATCAGGCCGAAAAAGCTGCTTTAATTAATATCCTACACGTTACTTCCGTGGGCAGTTTTGGCCGCTTATATTTAGGGGGAGAAGAACGAGATATTATGGCTGGTTCCAGGGCGGCAGTTTCAGCTTTAGAAAATATTCAAGGTCGAGCTTTTCCCGGTAGCGACAAAAAAGAATAAGCTAATAAAGGCCGGAGGCAAAAGGCAAGAGGTGTTTAGATATGTATAATTAGGGCTTGCTGAATAAATGTGAAATGTAGGCAACGTAAGAGTTTTATGGCTTTTCTCGCGAAACAGGTGCAAGATTTTGAGAGAATTGTCGTTAAAAACCTTGCGTCTTCATCAGCCCGAGTCCTGTAGGGGCGAAGCATTCGGGCAATAACCTATCGGTGAAACCGTAGATTTTCTATCCGAATGCTTCGCCCGTACTTTTTGCCGCAAGCCCTAATTAATTGTGTCTAGCTACTTACTAAATCCCGTTTAAAAGGTATAGGATAGTGGGGAGTGGGAAGAAGGGAAAGAAAGTTTGAGCATTTGTACTAAATAGCTAAAAAAGGAATTTCGCCCTATTGGGGAGATTCAAAAATTAGTTCGCCATTATTCATTTTTTCAACGACTAAATGGCGATAGAGTGTCACTTGCCGGAGGATTTGGTCGGGATTATTTTTCTTATTAGAAAACATGATTGTTTTAATCGATTCAAATTCTATTATTGTGATCACACCATCTTTGATCGCTCGTTCAATTGTAACTCGTAAATATTCTAATTCTTGGCTTTCCTCTGGGGTAATTTCTAGACTGTTAGGATGTTCTATTTTCATGATCGATTGTTTTTACCGGCTAACTGATAACTAGATAATCACGGCTATTTTTTTCATACTTTCACAATCGGTGGAGAGAGAGTTTCCGTCTGGTTAGAAACGGCGAGATTATTATTATTTTGGCCGTTATTTTGCGGCAATTGTCCCGAGGCTAAATTCTGCCCCTCTCCCGTAATCAAACGAGCGCCACGACCGCGGGTAAAATAATTCCAACCCCATTGCACCATCACCACTAATTTATTATCAAATTCGATCAGATAGTAAATATGGGCCCAAACCCAGACTAACCAAGCAATAAACCCAGAAAACTTGACAAATCCCAAATCAACCACGGCCGCATTTTGGCCGATCACTGCCAGACTACCTCGATCGATATAATGAAAAGGTTTAATACTTTGCCCTTTTAGGCGAGAAATTAGTAAATTCGCCAGATATTCGCCCTCCTGCATGGCCACGGGGGCAATTCCGGGTAAAGGTTTATCTCCCTGATGGGCAAAATTAGCCAGATCCCCGATCACAAAAATATTGCCATAACCGGCGATACTTAAATCGGGTTCAACGATTACCCGTCCGACGCGATCAAGATTTACCCCGGTTCTTTCGGCCAAAATTCGCCCCATTCTCGATGCTTTTACCCCTGCTGCCCATAAAATTGTCTCGGCAGCGATTTCTGTGGTTTTTTCTCCCTGACGGACCGTGACACAACCTTCAACAATATTGGTAACGATGCTGTTAGTTTGCACTGTCACCCCTAATTTTGTGAGAGAAGCGGCAGCTTTAGCGGATAAATCGGGTGAATATGGGGGTAATACCCGCTCCATCCCTTCTAAAAGCAAAATTTTCGCTTCTGTGGGGTTAATCTGGTGAAAATCAGACCTAAGCGCACCGTGGGCAATTTCAGCGATCGCTCCTGCTAATTCTACCCCCGTCGGTCCACCACCGACAATCACAAAAGTTAATAAAGCTTGCCGCTTTTCGGCATCGATTTCTTTCTCGGCCTTCTCGAAAGCAAGATAGATGCGACGACGCATTTCTACTGCATCTTCAATGGTTTTTAACCCTGGAGCGTAGGGCTGCCATTGATCATTGCCAAAATAGTGATGACTGACTCCCGTGGCAATAACTAATTGATCGTAGGCGATCGGTGGGTGATCTTCCAAGATCACTTCTCCCTTGACTGGATCTATATCTATGGCATGATCGAGGAGAATATCTGTATTGTCATGACCCCGTAGGATTAAGCGCAAAGGTGAGGAGATATCGGCCGGAGATAGCGCCCCAGTAGCGACTTGATAGAGGAGGGGCTGAAAAAGATGGAAATTTCGCTTATCGATGAGGGTAACATGAACGGGGGCGTTTTTTAGGGCTTTGGCCGTGTATAAACCCGCAAATCCGCCGCCTATGATAACAACTCTTGGCTGTTTTTCAGTCATTGCTTAACAATAATTCATAAATTTCTCCCTAGTGTAGTCCGGATTGTCACAATTTAGCGGTGACAAGCGTTACCGAAAATAGCAGTCTTTACCCTAGAAAAAAATATAGATACTGGCTTTTTTGACCAACCAAGAGGGCAAAACTAAGGAAGTACAGGAAATCTCCCCAGAATTTGGCCTAATATATGCTCGAAAAACTTGAAAAGACCGCTACGCCGTTTTACCTAAGTTTATGACCTGGGTTAACCAGGTGGGAACTTATATTACGCGTTTCTGTTTCCGAGTACAAGCTCGGTTTACTACCACACGAATTGGTTATTTGCTCCCTTATCACAATCAAGCATAGATCAAAAAACTTGAAAGGCAGTCACCAACGTAGAAGCCCGATTTGTTTTCATCATAGCATTTTTTTTTCTCAGAGGCAAGAGGGGAGATTCAGTGATCAGTGATCAGTTATCAGTGATCAGATTTGAGTTTTCAGGTTACTTTTTACCGATCACAGTCAAAAAGCCTGCCAAAACCCAGCAATTCCCAGTAGATCCGTATGGGGGAAGTTCAGCTAAAAGAAGTTTGAAACGCTTGCTTGGCAATGCTTTGAGAATTGCATGGCTATTTCGGCAACCCGAATGTCCTGCTAAGAATAAGTTTCGGCTTTTGTGTCAATCTGCGCGATCATGAGGCGATCGCCGAAAGATGCAGCCTCTCCCGCCACTGCCATCTGTACCATATTTTGAAACAGGTCTGTCAATGAAATTCCAGCAGCCTGAGCCATCATTGAAATGACGCTTTTCTGAGCAAACGAACAATACAAACCTGCTTCTAAAAACCACGGCTGTCCGTGTGGATCGATCCGAAAATCAAACAAACTGTAATGCCGACAGCCCAAAGCAACGTGACATTGTTTTGCGATCGCCCAAACTCGCTGAGTCACTGGATCCCTAGGATCAACAATCCACGCCTTGGTTTTCTCTTTAGCAGCACAATCCAAACTACCATCTTGACTTTGCTTGAGTTTATCTGCATAAGTCCGAATCGGATGAGTTTCGGGATTCACGGCGTACTCTTCTAGCGGCAAGCAAACTAACTCGCCCGCTTGCACAATCACCCCACAGCGAACTTCTCGACCCAGTTCGATAAACTCCTCAACTAAGACTTCATCTGCATACTCAAAGGCAGTTGCAAAAGCAGCATCTCCATCGGTTGTCTCGGTAACTAAACTCAAACCCAATGAATTATCGGAATGGTTGGGCTTAATAATCGACGGACGGGATACAGATAAGCAATCGCCTCGATGCAGAACCTTGCCAGCGGGCACGGTCACCCCGGCTGCGGAGACAACCGCTTTCGCCTTTGCCTTATCTGCGGCCAACGCCATTAGCTCAGCCGAATTTCCCACATAGGGAATTTTGAGCAGATCGAATAGCGCACGGTACTGAGTCATTCCGGGCAGGCAGAACATTTGGGGTACCATCACATCGATCTGAAGTTGAATTAAAACCGCGACCGCTTCAGGGACTGAAACTGAGGGAGTCTGGGCGATCTCGGCATTGTCTAAAGATTTGGGAAACCGCCACCTCAAATCTGGCGACACGTAGGCAATGTGGAACTCATAGAGGTCTGGATTCGCCGTATTTTGTAGACAATCTTGGGCATAGAGTCGCGACAACTCACAGTAAAAATCGCTCACAGCAGAGCCAACTAGATGCAAAATCTGCAATTTTTCCATGCTCTAGTCTCCTCCCAGTTCAACAAGCTTGCCAATGTTGAAGTCAATCCGAATCCATTCACTGCCGCGCCGAAAACTTCCCAGCAGTAATAGCGGAATCTGCCAATGATGCACCATTAAAAAAGGGAGGGGATCGTCCCACTCAAAGATGGCATCTTTGCCGTTGACGAGAATCTGTAATCGTTGCCTGAGCATCTTTGGAGAAAGTAGCTGGGTTAGCAATCTCCAAACTTCGTGATAAGTCCAATAGGTTGGGCGGCTAGAGGCAAGTGGCTGAGCCATCTGGGGGAGTGGATGTAGATTTAGATAAGCCTGTGCTACATCAGGATGGTTGTAGAACATCGTGATGGCAGAGTGTGTGCGCGGATTGCATTCGATCGCATAAACCTGTCCATCATCTGCTGCCTGAATGAAGTCGAAAGACACTTGTCCCGTAAGGTTCAGCCCCTTGACAAAGGCGAGAATCCACCGTTCAATCTCAGAATGATCAACGTGTTCGTAGTTGACCTGAAACGCTGAAGACTTGCAGCAGCAGTGAAGCTGCACGTGTCCTTGACGAACAGTACTATGGGTACAATATTCTTGCCCTGGAATATACTCCTGCATAATCCAGGGATTTGCTTCAGAAATAGGCAGCGATCGCACAAAAGTCGCCGTTTCCTCAGCGGTCGGACGGGGCAACTGCGTCAGATCCAATCGCCGCACTGAATCGTAAGGAATGCTTTTGAGGATATAGGGACGCTTTGCCTTACTAAAATCAAAGTCAATCACCTGCTGAGGATGGGTGATGCGATGGGATTTTGGCACGCTTAACCCTAGGGTTCCTGCGGCGATCGCAAAGGCGTACTTATCATCCAGTTGCTTGAGCCTCTCTACATCCACATGCATGACGGTGCAATGGGGCGCAAGCATTTCGGCAATGAGCGCATCATAATAACTGGCAACGGGGCTACAAACGGGAACGTAAACAGTAACGTTTTCTTTTTGCACAATCTCCAGTAATGCCTGAGCATACTGGGACGATTGCGGTTTGGGTATGGTGTAGAACCGATCAACGCACCGAGAAAAGCGGTGTCCGGTTAACCAGTACTTGTGCATCTCCACTAGGATGACTCGGTGCCCTGCTTTGTGAAATGATCGCGCAAGCTGCAAGGCTTTAGTCATCTTGCCGCCGCTAATGAGAACCGTTTGCGGATTTACCGTGGTTGAACGCAAAGCGCTCGCTACGCGAGATCGCGCCGGGCGAAGAACTAGCGATCTCAGCAAAGCAATCGACACGAGGGTAAGGTTGAACGGCAATGCCAGCAGCAGCAAAGTAAGAGTGGCAAGGGTTTTTAAGCGCGATCTCACCCCGATGCTGCCCGCACTGACCGCTGGCTCAGAGAGAAGCTTAACGGGAGCGGTTTTTATCATAGGTTTAAGTGGGCGGATTAATGGACTACATACGCCGAATCAAGGTCAAGCCGTCTCGCAGAGGTAGCAGGACTTGCTCAACTCGTGGATCGTGGCTCAGGGTTTGGTTGAACTGTGCGATCGCCTTGCCATTGGGCGTAGGCGTTTCCGAGAGATAGGGCTGCCCCTGCATCAAAGTATTGTCCGCACAGATTAACCCGTTTGGAGCTAACAGCGAGGTAGTCAGGAGCAGATTGAGGTAGTCGATGTAACCTGCTTTATCGGCATCAATAAAGACTAGATCGAACACCTCTCCTGCCTCTGCAAGCTGCTTCAGGGTTTCAAGAGCAGGCGCCACCTTGACTACGATTTTGTGTCCGGCCGTCGACTCGTTAAAACACTGCCGCGCAAATTCAGCCACATAAGCATCAACCTCACAAGCCACGACCTGTCCATCGCTGGGCAATGCCTCTGCCATCGCTAGAGCGGAATAGCCCGTAAACAGGCCAATCTCTAGCACCCGTTGCGCTTGCGTCAAATGCACCAGAAATTTGAGCATTTGACCTTCCACATGCCCCGAGAGCATTTCCTGCTCTAGCTGGCGCACTGTTTCACCATCCGTAAATCGCTTGCTCCAGTCCTCCGCTTGAGTCCGTTGCACCAAGGCAGCCAAGGCAGGCGATTCGGGTGTCGTACAAACATCCAAATACGGGTCGAGTCCGCAAGCTAGGGCACAGACTTGCTGCAATTCAGCTTTGAAAACCGGATCAAGCCCATCGATCGACTCGGCGCGACCGACCAAGGCTGCTAACTTCGCTGAGATAATTCCAACGGGCGTAACGGGTCTCATACGCCTGCTCCCTCTAAGGCTGGCTCGAGGCGCACGTACATATCCTCACCATTGCCCTGACGAGGATAGTTTTGAGCGATCGCTCGGTGAACCGCTAAGGCCTTGTCCAACTCAGATCGCGTTAGGTCGTTCATAAACACGCATTGCCCAATCGGGCGGGGAGCCGCTGCTCGCTGCAAACCATCGCGAGTCCGCGTAATTGCTTCGGTCGCTTTCCACAGGAGTTCTGGGGTGAGATAGGGGCTATCGATCGCCAGCCCCAATCGGCTCATTAAGCCTAAAATGCGATTGCGGTCTTCAACCGAAATATAGCCGCGCAACTGGGCGATTGTCGCCGTAAATGCCATATCAATGTTGACGCTATGACCGTGCAACATCGGGGGTTCTGGCGTTAATTCTAGCGTCGGACTCCAGGTATGACCGTAAGCAATCACTCGATCCAAATCTAGCTCATGCAGGTTGGGCACCTCTAGCTCTAACATGGCTTGAATTGCCTTGTAAGTCAGACGGTGCCCTACAGCTTGCAACTCAGGGGTGCCATTCAGATAGCCAAAACGGCTGTGCAGCAATGCCGCACCATGTTCTTCTAGCAGATCAAAGATTTCTTGATTGCCCACAACTGCAATCTTGATTAACTCTGCCATTCCGTTGCGAATTTGATCGATCGGCAAAGTTCCCAAAAATGAGAAATCAAGAATCACCTTTTGAGAGGCATGATACGCACCAAGACGATTCTTTAGTTTGCCGTGATTGACAGCAACCTTAATCGCCACGCTAGCATCAATCAAGCCAATCAAGCTTGTGGGCACGCGAATGTAGTTGGTTTTGCGACGATAGGCAGAACAAGCGAACCCAGCAACATCGGTCGTGAGTCCGCCACCCACAACCAAAACAGGCTCCTTACGCACCAGTCCAAAGTCGGCAAACGCATCGACAATCTTCTCGAAAGTTCTCAGAGTCTTTTCAGGCTCTTTGATACTGACTTGAAAAACAGTCAAATCGATTTGATAGTGAGCGAAGTACTGATCGATCTGCTGGCGATACAAACCGTAAACAGTTTGATCAATCACCATCAAGCAGCGTCTGAATGGTGCATAACTTTCGGCAATTTCGGGATTCCCAATTTTGAAAGCACCGTTTACATAGAGCAAACTGAAATCAATCTTTTCGTAGCCTTGAATATGAAAGGCACAATCTGTGGACGTAAAAGTAGCCTTGATGCCTGCCATAAGGTTTCATTCTGAGATTCTGTTACAAAGGTAACAGAATCTCAGAATTTATTCAACATCTTCTGCCAAAACCCAGCAATTCCCAATTCAAACGGTAGCACAGAATACAGAACCAGTCTTACTCTTGCCTTTCAAAATGGAGTGAAGGGTTTGAACAGTGGGTTTCGGGGGAATGGAAGTCAAACAACTGGGTTTTATGGGGATGCTGAGCTATTTCCAGCTAGTTATCCCTGGGATAACTGAGCCTCGAAGTGCCAGCAATGCTACCCGCTACAGTCTGAAAGACGCAATATTAGGGGCATTCGCCGCCTTTTTTCGCCAGAATGAATCATTTCTAGAAGATCAGCGTCAACTTAATAGTTATTGTGGACGAGATAATGCTCAAAGTCTGTTTGGTTTGGTCAATATCCCGACAGTAGAGCAGACGCGGAACATCCTCGATGGAATAGCCGCAAAGCATCTTTTTCCCCTGTTCAGATGGATTGATCAAGGGCTGAAAGACCAAGGCTATTTGAGGGGGTTTGAGGCGTTGGATGGCAACTTACTCGTCGCCCTAGATGCTACTCAGTACTATAGTTCAGAGAAAATTAGTTGTCCTTATTGCTCAAGCCGCACCTCAAAACAGGGAAAGATAACCTATCAAATCAGGAGAAAGGTAAAATTGGCTAAAGATTTAGTTTATCAAGCAGCCAAAAATGCTTTGATCAAAGATAATTGGTTAATTACTCATGACCCTTATACGATAAGTTTTGGAGGGGTAAATATGGCTGTCGATTTAGGGGCAGAAAAGCTGATTGCTGCGACTAAAGATAATCAAAAAATTGCTGTAGAAATTAAAAGTTTTTTAGAGGGGTCTTCAGCGATCTCAGAATTTCATACTGCTCTAGGACAGTTTATTAATTATCGGGCGGTTTTAAAGAGAAAAGATCCAGATAGGGTTTTGTTTTTAGCTATTCCTAGTTTTACTTATGACACTTTTTTCTCTTTAGATTTTACGCAATTGATGATGAAAGAAAACCATTTAAAATTAATCGTTTTTTCGCCAAATCAGGAGGTAATTTTAAGATGGATAAGTTAGCAAAATATCGTCAATTAGTCAAAAGTATTCTTTCAGAATATACTCAATATAAACCCACTGGTAATGATTTAGAGATTCAAGCTATTTTTGATGAACAAAAAGAACATTATCAGGTCGTTACTTTTGGGTGGGAAGGCGAAAAGTATGTACATTATTGTCTTATTCATATTGACCTCAAGTCTGATAAAGTTTGGATTCAATGGAATATGACAGAACAAGATATTGCTGAAGATTTAGTTAGATTAGGTGTTCCTAAAAAAGATATTGTCATTGGCTTTCATCCTCCTATGCTGCGTCAGTTGACCGATTATGCAGTAGGATAGACTAATTTATCCTACTGCAATTAATCCCAGTTAGCTGTCTGGTTCTTGGGGGTTATCTGTTGGTGACTTTGCTTTTTTTGAAGCGATTTCTTGGAATGAATATCCCGGCAGCCTCCATTGACGGTGCGTTCACTGGCGCTAGCGACACCCTACCTCGATCAATTTTGCTACATTCTGAATTTGGAATTGCTGGCCAACACCTGATCTTGTTGGCTCTGTGAAAGTCTGGGACTACAATAGAGAAAAGTGACAATTTTTGCCAGAGTGATCACCGAGGACTAATAAAGAATGACGGCTATCCTAGGGAAACCTGCCACGCTCAACACTCCGATTCTGCACCGTCTTGCTAATGGTTTAACGATTATTGCCGAAAGTCAACCGGTAGAAGCGGTTAATCTCAATGTTTGGCTGCAGGTCGGCTCGGCCTTAGAATCGGATCAGATCAATGGGATGGCTCATTTTCTCGAACACATGGTTTTTAAGGGAACCCCTAACTTAGACAGTGGCGAATTTGAACGGGCGATCGAATCGAGGGGAGCGGTGACTAATGCCGCTACTAGCCAAGAATACACCCATTATTACATTACCACTGCGCCGCAGGACTTCGCCCGTCTGGCCCCGCTGCAGCTAGAAGTGGTTTTAGAAGCTTTAATTCCTGATGAGGCTTTTGAACGGGAAAGACAGGTTATTTTAGAAGAAATTCGTCGTTCTCAGGATAATCCCCGTCGTCGCACTTTTTATCGCACCATGGAGACTTGTTTTCAAGTTTTACCCTATCGTCGTCCAGTGTTGGGTCCGATGGCAGTGATTGAAAATCTTACTGCTCAACAAATGCGCGATTTCCATCGGACTTGGTATCGTCCCGAATGGATGACGGTGGCGGTGGTGGGTAATTTGCCTGTAGATGATTTAATAGCTATTGTGAGGGATTCTTTAGATAATTTGGGCAGTAAGGGCAATTCTGGCATGATTTCTCATCCTATCGCTAATCTACAGCCCGAAGCTCCTTTTAACGAGATTATCCGTCAAGAATACGAGGATGAAAATTTGCAGCAGGCCCGCTTAATCCTATTTTGGAAAGTGCCGGGGTTGAGAGACTTAGAAAAAACCTATCCTCTCGATGTTTTAGCGGCTATTCTGGGTCAGGGCAAGGTATCGCGATTATTTCAGTCTCTGCGCCAAGAAAAGGGCTTAGTTTCCCAAATAACTGCCAGTAATATGTCCCAAGCAGTGCAAGGGGTGTTTTCCGTGTCGGCCCAATTAGCCTCGGCAAATATCGAGCAAGTGGAGAGAGAGGTAATAGCACAGATTGGACAAATTCAACAGGAAGCTGTGACAGTTTCTGAACTAGAACGAGTTAAAACCCAAGTGGCCAATCGGTTTATTTTTAGCAATGAAAGACCGAGCGATCGGGCCAACCTTTACGGTTATTATCATACTCAGATCGGTGATTTACAACCAGCTTTTTGTTATCCCCAACACATTGAAGCCCTCACTTTAGAGGATATTCAAAATGCCTGTCAAGAGTATTTAAATCCCCACGCTTACGGTGTGGTGGTGGTAAGACCAATTCAGTAATCAGTGAACAGTAATCAGTGAACAGGGATAAAGATGAAAATAAATAAATAAATAACTAAATAACTTAAAACTTACAACTGATAAACTTACAACCTATAACTTAAAACTTAAAACTTAAAACTTAAAACTTAAACCTGATAACTGATAACTGATAACCTATGTGGACTCAAATTGCTCGACATATTACCCAAACCACAGAAAAACCCTTTGAAATAGAGAAAAGTCATCCCGTTAGTGGTGGCTGTATCAATCAGGGTTATGCCGTTAGTGGCAATGGTTTAATTTATTTTGTTAAGATTAACCAAGCGAACCAAGAGGCCATGTTTGCAGCCGAAGCTTTAGGATTAAAGCAAATTCACGCTACCAAAACTATCAGGGTTCCGGAGCCAATTTGTTGGGGAATTGCCGAGAAATCTAGTTATTTAGTGCTAGAGTGGTTAGAATTCGGCGGTGGCAATAGTCAAAGCTGGGAAAAAATGGGGCGAAATTTAGCTCATTTACATCAAGTTTCTTTATCCGATCGCTTTGGTTGGCAGTGTAATAATACCATTGGTTCTACTCCCCAGATTAATACCATTAGTAACAATTGGGCGGATTTTTTCGCTCATCAGCGTATTGGCTATCAATTAAGACTTGCAAAGGAGCGCGGCGGCAATTTTCCCGACGAGGATCAAGTTATTCCCGCTATTAGCGAGATTTTGAGTCAGCATCAACCCCATCCCTCCCTCGTCCACGGTGATTTGTGGTCGGGAAATGCGGCCATTACCGTCGATGGGGAACCAGTAATTTTAGACCCTGCCACCTATTGGGGAGACCGGGAGGTAGATTTAGCCATGACGGAACTTTTTGGCGGTTTTCCGGCGGCTTTTTATCGGGGTTATAACGATGTTTTCCCCCTTGATGCCGGTTATCAAAAGCGCAAAACTCTTTACAATCTCTACCACATTCTCAATCACTTTAATTTATTTGGTGGTGGTTACGCTTCCCAGGCCAATCGGATGTTACAGGAAATTCTTTAAAGGTTTTACTTGTGAATCTTTACCGAGGATAAGTTATGTCTATTCGAGAAACTACTGTGATGAAAACTCCAGAGACAAAAGTATGGACTGATGCAGAGTTTATGGCGTTACCTGACGATGGAAATCGTTACGAATTGGTCAAGGGAGAGTTAATTAATCTGGGCAATTCTGGGGCTTTACACGGTTATATTGCCATTATTTTAAGTGCTGCTTTATTCGCTTTAGTAACATCTCGAAAACTAGGGGTATTATTGGACTCCAGCACTGCTTTTACTATGAAAAATGGCAATAAACGTTCTCCCGATATAGCTTTTTTTGCCAAGGAACGTCTGCGAGAATTGGAAGAATTGCCGACGGGTTTTTTAGAAGGTGGGCCAGATTTAGTGGTAGAAATTCTCTCTCCAGGGAATACAGTGGCAGAAATCGAGGACAAAATTGCCGAATATTTTGCCAATGGGACTCGTTTGCTCTGGGTTATCAGTCCAGGTCAACACTATGTTTTAGTTTATCGTTGCGGGTACGAACCGCAGGGATTATTAACATCAGGAGATTTTCTGGAGGGGGAAGATGTGGTTCTGGGGTTCACTTTTCCCGTGGCTGATTTGTTTCAAAAACTATCTTTTTGAATCTTTCTTCTCAACAAATCGGCTAATAAATCGGCACTGTCACTAATGGCTAGATGAGAAGCTTGTTGGGCCATGGCGGACAATTTTTCGGGATTAGACCATAAATCGAGGACTAATTCGCTTAAAAACTGAGCAGTTAACTCATTTTGACGATAAAGATAAGCAGCCTGAGCTTCCGCGAAAACTTTGGCATTGTAGAACTGATGGTCTTCGGCAGCAAAAGGATAGGGAATTAAAATCGAAGGCGTACAAGTGATCGCTAATTCCGTTAAAGTGCCGGCACCGGAGCGACTGATAGCCAGATTAGCTCTTTGCCATAATCCCGCCATATTGTCGTAAAAAGGCCGGGAAAAATAGTTAGAATGGCGTAAACTATCCGCTTCGGGGTCGTTTTCTCCCGTGAGATGCACGATATAAATGCCTTTTTCTAACCATTGGGGAGCGCTTTGTCGGACAATTTGATTAAGAGCCACGGCCCCTTGAGAACCACCAGCAACGACAATTAAAAAAGCATCCTCTGGAATCGGTAAATCTAGGGACTGGGGAATGAGAAACTGCTCTCGTACAGGCGTACTAACCCAAGTGGTGCGAGTGCCGGGTAAATAGCTGGCGGTTCCCTGAAAACCGAGGGCAACCGTATCGCACCAGCGACCGAGAACTTTCGTGACTTTGCCCGGTATGTAGTTAGATTCGTGTAGGATGACAGGAATATTGGCTAAACGAGCCGCTAAAATGGTCGGCCCTGCAATATAACCCCCGGTGGTAAAAACTGCCGCTATCTGACGTTTTTTGATTAAATTACGCACTTGCCAAATGGCCCGCAGTTGACCGAACAGAATCTTGAGAGTTTTTAACCCGAAACGGGTTTGAAATCCCTCAATGGGAATAGTGTGCAGGGGATAGGTTTTTGGAACTAAGGACTGTTCCAGACGGTCTGGAACTCCTAACCATTCAATCTCGTAATCCGGCAAACGCTCGGCCAGGGCCAAAGCGGGAAATAAATGACCACCAGTACCACTAGCGGCAATCAGGAGACGGGTTGGAGTGCGTGCCATAATTCGAGAGAGGGTAAATTCAGCCCTAGAATGAAATAATCTACCATAGTTATTGATCGATCCTTACACAAACTATCACTAATGCGTAACTTGAACACGATTCCCAATAAATTTTTTCGTCAATCCCTCAATTTTTCCCTATCGTTGCTGTTAGGTTTGGGGTTAACTTTGACCCTTGCCACCGGTCTGCGGGCCGAAAAGCCAGAAACTGCTCCGGCTAATTTAAAAACCCTTATCTCCAAAATCGAAACGGCCGCTAATGAGCGGGATCTCAAGCAATTGATGGAGTTTTATAGTCCGAAATTTACTAATTCCGATGGTTTGACCTACGAAAAAACTCAAAAAGCTTTAACTCATTTTTGGGAACGTTATAACAATCTACAATACACCACAACCCTCGAATCTTGGAGTCGTTCCGGAGACAAGTTAACGGCCAATACAATTACTAAAATTACTGGGACGGGAAAGGTGCAGGGACGAGTGGTGGGAATGAATGCCACGATTCGTTCTCGTCAACAATTTCAGGGTAATAAACTGGTTTATCAGGAGATTTTAAGCGAGAGAGTTGAGTTAAATACTGGCAAAAATCCCCCCAGTATTCAAGTGAGAATTCCCGAAAGGGTGAAAGTGGGTGAAGAATTTGATTTTGATGTGATTGTTCGCGAACCTTTAGGGGATGATTTATTGGCTGGAGCGGCGATCGATGAGAAAGTAGATATTGAGCGCTATATTAATACAAATCCTCTAGAATTGGAATTATTACAGTCCGGCGGTTTATTTAAGCGGGTAAAAGCGCCAGCAACACCAGAAAATCGTTGGTTATCGGCGATTTTAATTCAAGGAGATGGGATTGTTGTCGTTACTCAACGGGTTAAGGTAGAAAAATAAATTTTATCTGGCGGCTTTTTTGGCATTCCCCCTCTAGAGTTACCATCTTAGCTGCCCATAAACCACTGAGTACCAGTAACTAAATAATAGGCTCCCGTCGCCATCAGTGCCACGCTACCTAAACGGATAATCGTCTCGGAATGTTGCAATAAATTCCGGCTTTGTTTGGCTAGACCAGTAAATAAACTGGCCAAGAAAATGAGAATCGTATAACCAAGAGCATAACTAACCATGGTCAGGGTGCCGAGGACTTGAGAACCAGTAGCGGCAGCGGCGGCCAAAACAGCAAAGAGGACAGGACTAGCACAGGGAGAGCTAACAAGAGCAAAAGTTAATCCGACTCCGTAGGGGCCTGCTTGGGGGAGATTTAAGTTCATTTGCGGTAAAGGTAGCTTAATTACTCCCAATAACCACAGACCCATGACCGCCATAATCAAACCGACAACAATATTAATATAACCTCGGTACTCCACCATTACCGTCCCGGCAAAGGAAGAAACTAAACCAAAAAGACTTAAAATTGTCACCGCTCCTAGGACAAATAAACCTGCTTTGCTGAAGGCATCCCAACGAGATTCTATTTTCAGGGTGCCAATATAGCTGAGGTTAACGGGCAATAGTGCCAGAATACAGGGAGATATGCTGGCAATTACGCCACCCAAAAAAGCTAGGGGCAGTAAAATTAGAGGATTGGTTGTGTCTTGTCGATCTAACCATTGCTGATAGCTATTTTCGACGATCGAGATTGCTCTTTCCAGAGGATGGCCGATAATTGGTCCGATGGTAAGGACTAAAATAAGAGCTAGAAGCCCTAAAACCAGATAAAATAATAATTTTTTCGATATTTTCGCTTTTTTGTCGGGTTTCAACCCTTCGACTGACTCCGATATTCGTCGCATAAAATTCTCCTGAAATGATCCAAAAAATAAAATTGCCCTGGGAGTACTTGGCGATCGCTAGTACTCCCCAAGTTGGGCAATCTTCGACTATTTTTTATTAATAGCCGAGTTCAGTACGGAGGAATAGGCGGATTTATCGGCATTATTCCGGTATTGTGCCAAAATACTGCCCGTAGCGGGATCAATAATCGCAATCATGCCAGTTTGGGACTTATTGGCCTCAAAAAAACGACCTAGACCCAATTCTTGGGCTTTGCGGGCTGATTTGTCCGCTTTCGAGCGATCGCTGACATCTAAGACGATAAAATTAGCTTTACCCGCGTAATCTTTTTTAAGTTGGGAAAGAGTGGGGGCAACATTTTTACAGGCAGGACACCAACTAGCATAGATATCGACAACCACGGGTTTTCCTTGCAATTGTCGCGCTAAGGGACCGCCCACATTACCCTGTTTAGCAGCGCAGGGATTTTTCGAGGCACAGGGATCAGTGCTAGCGCAGGGATTTTTCGAGGCACAGGGATTAGCTTGGGCAATGCTAAAAGTACCTTTACTGACCACTGAATCAGAATTAGTCAAGGTTTTCGCCGATGTTCCAGCTACCAGGGAAACCGTAACCGCTAAACTACTAAGACAAAGACCGAGCCATAATAACGCTGATGGTTTACGCATGAGTTAAATTTTCCAATTAAGATTAGAGATTTTTTGGTAAGTCAAGGGTATTACCCCGGAAGAATCCAGCTTGCCACCGGAGGAAACCAGTGTAGCTGACAGTTAAGATTAAATTCTAGAAACCTGAGTCTCAGATGAAGACCAGATAGATAATAGATAAAAAATCTGACTTTAACTGGCAATTGCCCTCATCCATCCAGGAGAATCGTCCTTCAATCTTTTCAGCAAAAATTCATCTACCGATCACGAAGGGATCATCTTTTCCCGAAATCTTGCTGATAAAATCAAGAAGAAACCCGATTAATTGCGGCTAAAAGACAACTTTTCGCCCTAATATGCTAATTTAAACCATTCAGATCGCAACTATGACAGGAAAAGACTGGTTGGTGGATAATCATGGGCAATGCTCGGCCTACGAAATAACCCCCGCAAAATCCGAATTATCCCATCCCTACTGGCTCTATCGCTTTTTATCCGATCTAGAAGATACCTTAACCCAGATTAGCGACGATCGCTCACGATTAGAAGCAATTCGGATTCTAGTTCGCCAACTCTTAAACAATTCGCCCTGGTTGGATATTCTTAGTTTAGAACCCAATCCCGAAACCGGTTGGGAGGTATTAACCCTCTACGATGAGCCATTTTTTCCCCTGACAGTACAACTGGTCGCTTGGTCTGTGGGTAGCACTTCCCCGATTCATAATCATGGTTGTTGGGGGGTAGTAGCTTTGTTAAAGGGACAGGAAAAAAATAGCTTCTGGCAACGTTCCCCCACCCCCGAATTACCGGATCAGATTAGAAAAGTTGGCGATCGCCTACTCGTCCCGGGTGATATTCTCTGCTTAATGCCAGCTGCTATTCACCATGTAGAAGCGATCGGAGATGAGCCAACCCTGAGCTTTAACCTGTACGGTGAAACTAACTATAGTCAGCGTTTCCAGTTCGATCTCGGACAAGGTACGGCGAAAAATTTTTAAATCTCCCTATTTTTGATCACTAACCATACACCCATGAAGCTACCTCGCCTTGTCGGCATTTTTGGGCAATTTTTGCCTAGTAAACCTGTTTCTACTAGTTCGCTTCAGTTTCGCTTAACCTTAGAACTATTGACCATCTCGATTATCGGACTTGGTAGCGTAGCCATTTGGGCCGGTTGGCAAATGGAGCAGAATTTAGTCGCTGCCCATAAACAAACTCTAGAATATATCGCCAAGCGTTTTCCTGAGCAGTTGGAAATGTACGCTCAGATGGGATCTCTGACTACGGGATTAGAAAAAACCATCGAGCGAGTCTCCACTGCGGGGTTAGTCATCTGGGTTAAAAACTCCGATGGACAACTGTTGGGACAGTCTCCTAGGGTTGATGGCAATGTCACCGAGATGCGTGCGGTGGCATCCCTAACCAGAGTACCCGATGCACCCCAAATTATTCACTTTGATGGACGCGATATTGTTTTATGTGGCACTCCTCTGACTATCAAGGGTCAACTGTCGGGGAAATTGTATCTATCCCAAGATATCACGGCCGATCACCAGAAATATCAGGCGGGGTTATGGGGCTTATTTTGGCTGAGTATTCTCGTCCTATTGAGCTTAATTGTCTTAATTTCCCAACGGATCCGTCAGGCTATGTTGCCGCTGACTCGCATGAGTCAAATTGCTAGTGCCGTTTCTGCCGATGATTTAAATGGGGCAAAATTGCAACTTGAACAAGCGCCAGATGAAATTTTAGGACTAGCTACCGCTTTTAATCAGATGTTGTGGCGATTATCGGGAGC
Organism: Microcystis sp. LEGE 00066; assembly: GCF_015207925.1. Lineage (NCBI taxonomy): Bacteria > Bacillati > Cyanobacteriota > Cyanophyceae > Chroococcales > Microcystaceae > Microcystis > Microcystis sp. LEGE 00066. Next base: position 23,854 of record NZ_JADEVX010000028.1, read on the forward strand.
TTGGGAACAGCAACGTCAGTTTGTCGGCAATGTTTCCCATGAACTGCGTACCCCTCTAACAGTCGTGATCGGTTATTTACAAAGTCTCCAGCGACGCAGCACTAATTTAAATCCCTACCAACAGCAAGCTCTGGAAACAGCCACGTCAGAAACCGAGAGAATTATCCGGATGTTACAAGATTTGCTCGATCTCGCCCGTGCCGATAGCGGTCATCTCCATTTTCGCTCCCATCCTATTATTCTCAATACTTTGCTGACAGAAGTGGCGGCGATGAGTCAAAAAGTTAGCGATCGCAAGATGACTTTATTATTAACCAATGAAGATGTGGTAATTTGTGGCGACCAAGATCGATTACAGCAAGTTTTAATCAATTTGCTCGATAATGCGATCAAGTATTCTGCTCCCGAGCAACCAGTCGATCTGATCTTAGAAAAGCAGCCTAGTTCCGCTCTCATCCATGTATGTGATCGGGGAATCGGTATCTCTCTCTCCCATCAAAATCGCATTTTTGAACGGTTTTATCGGGTTGATGAGTCGATGACTCGCTCGCGAGACGGCACGGGTTTGGGTTTAGCGATCGCTAAAAGTCTAATTGAAGGAATGGAGGGTCGCATCACTCTCCGCTCTCAACCCGGTCAAGGCAGTACCTTTACTATCATTCTACCTCTCTGGCAACCGCAGTTATGAACGACCATATTCTTCTTGTGGAAGATGATCCTAAACTCGCCGAATTTATCGCCACAGAACTTCATTTGGAAGGCTATCAAGTTACTATTGCTTCTAATGGCATGGATGGACTGAAAATCGCTAGGGATTCTTCACCAGATTTGTTAATTTTAGATTGGATGCTGCCGGTTATTTCTGGATTAGATTTATGTTTACGACTGCGAAAAACCGGGATGGAAGCACCGATTATTATTTTAACAGCTAAAGATGAAATCCCCGATCGAGTGACGGGCTTAAATGCCGGAGCCGATGATTATGTTACTAAACCTTTTAGCATGGAAGAACTCTTAGCTCGGGTGAAAGCTCGTTTACGTCGCACCCATGCCCAAGATTTAAATATATTTACTTTTGAAGATTTGACCTTGAATTGTCTTGCTCGGGAAGTGTATCGAGATAGTCAATTGATTGAATTAACGGCTAAAGAGTTTGACTTATTAGAGTTTATCTTACGTCATCCCCGGCAGGTACTCACTCGCGAGCAAATTCTCGAAACCGTTTGGGGTTACGATTTTATGGGCGATTCTAATATTATTGAAGTGTATATTCGTGCCTTACGGGTTAAGTTGGAGTCTGCTAATCCTAAACGTTTGATCCAGACAGTGCGAGGAGTGGGCTACGTTTTAAGAGATTATGCTTAATTGTGATTTATTAGAGGAACCGAGGGGGGAATTATTTAGCCCCGATTTGATCAAAAAGGCTGTAATAAATACTCTGATTAAGCATAGAGTTGAGAAACATCGCTCGTCCATACCTTAAATTTTGTTAAATTTACTTGACCAAAAGAAGTTGTTAGGGCAGCATCGACGGCATCTAAGCCGCGAGTCATTAAAATTCGCCCGATTCTGGGGGTGTTATGACGAGCATCGAAAGTGTACCATTGATGGTCTAAATAGACTTCAAACCAAGCACTAAAATCCATCGGTAGAGGTTGGGGAGAAATACCGATATCTCCGAGATAGCCAGAGGCATAACGAGCAGGAATATTTAGGCAACGGCAAAAAGTCAAAGCTAGATGGTTAAAATCGCGACAAACCCCCTTTCTTTCCCGATAGACATCATAGGCGGTTTTTGTCACCCGTGCGTATTCGTAACCAAAACGAATGTGACTATGAACCCAATCACAAACCGCTTGTACCCTTGCCCAACCGGGAGGAGTTTGTCCGAAAAGTTCCCAGGCAATTTCCGAAAGCAAATCCACTTCACAATAACGACTACTCATTAAGTAGGGGAAAACTTGGGTTGGTAACTCTGCTAAAGGAATTTCTTGGGCATTCCAATTAACAATATCGGGTTTCCATTCATTTTCGATAACCGCTTCATTGTGAACGCGGATCTGTCCGGCGGGTAAAATTAGACGACTGGTTCGATTACCGAAGCTATCTAAAAATTCTTCTATTTTTGTTGCTGGTTGCACCTGCAACTTCTCCGATTGTCTAACTTGATCTAAAATTGAGGGGTGTAGATAAAGTTTTAACAACATGACCACGGGTAAGGGGGCATCAAAGCCAAATTCATAACCAACACGGATTAACATTAGGACTCCTATCTAAATGAAATTTTGTCAGGATTGGTAGAGATGAAACGCCAATAATCGCCAGACTGAAAAAAGTTAGGACCGACCACTTAGTTAAAAGTTTGAGGATAAAGTAATAGCCAAGCTGAAAACCGATAAGCTTTGTACAGAGTTACTTTTATTATAAACCGCCTCAACTAAAAGCTTTGTAACTTTGAAGACAAGCCATCGGCAGGATTATATCTATCGAAAAGAGTCTGGGGTGGATGGTTCCTCTAATGGACGGATTTCAATGGGGATGTAGGCCAGTTTAGCAAAAATCTTTTGTTGATAACTGACGGGCCACCATTCGTAAAGAAAAATTTCTAAAGGTCGCCAGAGGGCTACCCAACCACTAATTAATAATCCTTCTTCTAAAAAGTGAATAAATGTATCGCTGCCAAAACGACTAATTAATTCGCTAAGACTCAAACAAACAAAAAGAAAGGAGAGACCAATTATTAAAGATATGCGTCCCTGTCGCCAAATTGTGCGTAATTTTCTTTGTTCTCCCTGTTGGCGATAGTCAAAATAATTATGTAAAGCTGAGGGTAACAGATTTCGGGCGTTATTCTGTTCTTGACTGGGGAGATAAAAGACTAATTTAAGGGTGGTATTGAGGGGAAATTCATCCACAGAGTTAATAATATAATTTTCGGCGTTATCGTCTAAATCTCTATCTAAAAATGGCGAAGGATCCAAAGAATTAAAGACTTGCTGTAACTGATTAAGTTTAATTTCAATTAAGTAAGCTCCTTCCTCCTGTCGATAATAGGATTGTAATTTATTTACCATTTTAGGTATTAGTTATTAATGTTAAGCAAATGGGGTGAACTGACACAACTAAAATCTACTACTAGAAGTTACTTCATCTTGCTCATACAGGCTAAGGATTGAGCTATCTCTGAGAGTATTTTAGCTGTATCAGTCCCAGATCATTAATTTAATTTAGCGACCAAAACCAGCGTACCAAAAATAGGTAACCATGGGGATTACTGTGGCTAAAACCAGTAAAACTATCACCCAAATTGTGGCATTTTTATCGTCAGTTTCTTCTGCAGTAGTAAAGGTACTTTCGATATTAATTGTCGCTACTTCCGGTGGTCCGGGATCCGCTTCTCCAGAAAGTACCGCCGTTAGACGACGACTAGCATCGAGTAAAGCTTGATTATATTTTCCCCCATCTTTGAGGGGAACTGCCATAGTTTCCGAGAGGATACTATCAGCAATAGCATCGGTTAATAGGGGTTTTGCTTCCTCCCCAACCCGAATAGCAGTTTTATTGGTTAAAGTATCAAGGACGATGATAGTTTGATTGGCACGATCTTCGGAGTTAGGATACCATTCTCTCAGGATATCATCGGCTAAATTGTCAATTTTTTGACCGTAATCCAAGCGTCGGACTACCACCATTCTCACTTCTTGTCCGGTTTTTTCGGCGAGGTTTTTCAGATCTTTATTTAATTTTCCTTCGTTAGCGGCACTAATGGCCGAAACGGGATCGACCACATAAGTGGGCGCTCCGGGGCTTAAAATAGGGAGGTCATAGACTCCCATGGCAGCAGCTGGTGACAGGGAAATACCCAAGACTACACAGCAGGAGAGAAAGAGAGAAGCTAATAATTTGAGCATATTGATTCGGTAAAATTCCTATAGAACATAATAGGGGAAAAGTTTACTGTTTTTTGATTAGGGAGACGGGGAGATGGGGAAGTGGGGAAATGGGGTGATGGGGAAAATCAACTAATACCCTACAACCCCAACACCCAAACCCTTTTAACTGATAACTGATAACTGATAACTGATTATGAGTGATTTTGAGGAACTAGAGTCTAAAAAACGGGAAAAAGCCCTAGAAATGCAGGCCTATCGCGATAATTTTCTCTCACGGGTGACAAGATTACTAATTTCTCAAGATATCCACTTGGCGATTGATCATACCCTAGAACTGCTCTGTCAATTTACCCAGAGCGCTCACTGTTACATTATTCAATATTCCACCTGTCGTCAGCAGTGGAGTATGGTTTATGAATACTGTCACCCCGACTATCCCCAAGTTATCCCGATTAGGGAACAATCACAAAATCTCTCGACGGAAACCTTTCCCTGGTTTTCTGAACAATTATTAAACGGTATTCCAGTTAAACTGAACTCTTTAGATGATTTACCCGCTACTGCTATCCCTGAAAGAGCTATTCTCGCTAATAGTTCTACTCCCTGTCTCTTAATCGTTCCCATGTGGGATAGTTGTGGGGTAACGGTGGGTTATCTGGGATTGGATGCCAGTGCAGAAAAGCAATGGACAAGGGAAGATGTCACCTTTGTGCGGTTGGTGGGAGAATTAATTGCGATCGCACAAAGTAGATATGAAGCGGAAAAAGAATTAAAAGAGGCTAAAGAAGCGGCAGTTAAGGCAAATAAAGCTAAAAGTGAGTTTCTAGCTAACATGAGCCACGAATTACGCACTCCTCTTAATGCTATCTTGGGTTTTACTCGCTTAATATCCCGGGATAGCAGCATCAGCAGTGAATATCGGCAATATTTGGAAATTGTCAATCGTAGCGGGGAACATTTATTAGAGTTAATCAACGATATTCTAGAAATGTCGAAGATAGAAGCAGGAAGAACGGTTTTTAACCCTAGTAATTTCGATTTATACGCTCTTTTAGATAATATTGCCGAAATGCTACGCTCACAAGCGCAAGCAAAAGCTTTAAGCTTAATTTTTGATCGCAGCTCCGATCTGCCTCAATATATATGTACTGATGAAAGTAAATTGCGACAGGTGTTAATCAATCTCTTGGGTAACGGATTGAAGTTTACTGAGTCGGGAGGGGTGACTCTCCGGGTAAAATTAGGGGAGAAAAGAGAAGATTATCAGCGATTGCTCTGGGAAATTGAAGATACAGGACTAGGAATCGCTCCAGAGGAGATTTATAAGCTATTTCAACCCTTTAACCAAACGGAAACGGGACGAAAATCCCAACAGGGGACAGGATTGGGTTTACCTATCAGTAAAAAATTTGTTGAGTTGATGGGGGGTGCGATCGGAGTTAGTAGTATTCTGGGTCAAGGAAGTATTTTTAGTTTTGATATTCAGGTGGGTTTAGTGGGGGAAAATGAGATTAAAACCGAAACCAATAGGGCAAAAGTTATCGCTTTAGCGGAAAATCAGCCTAAATATCGCATATTAGTCGTCGATGATCGACCGGAAAGCCGTTTACTGTTGCTGAAACTCCTGACTACCCTAGGATTGTCCGTGCAAGAGGCGGCTAATGGTCAAGAAGCGATCGCAATTTGGCAAGCATGGCAACCTCATCTTATCTGGATGGACATGAGAATGCCAGTTAAAGACGGTTACGAAGCAACTAGGGAAATTAGGAGGTTAGAGGCTGATAATCGCGGAAAAACGGTGATAATTGCCCTAACTGCCAGTGCTTTTGAAGAAGATCGCGCCTTGGTTATTGCCGCCGGTTGTGATGATTTCGTGCGTAAACCTTTCCGAGAGGAAGTTATTTGGCAAAAAATGGGCGAATATTTGGGATTAAAATATATTTATGCCGATAATGAGCCAAATCAGCCCAATTATTCGCCAGTTTTCCTCGATTCCCTGCAATCCCTATTAAAATTAATTAGTCCCGCTTGGATTGGACAATTGCAACAAGCGGCGCGAGAATGTGATGATGAAAAAATTATCGCCCTAACCGCAGAAATTCCCCCCGATTATGCTACCCTTGCCCAAGGTTTACAACAGTTAGCCAGAGAATTTTCCTTTGATGCGATCGAAACCATAATTAAAGATTTAAACATATCTTAAGAGAGTATTTTATCTAGATCTCAAAAACGTGATATTCTAAAGGCATAAATCCCTAAATATGGCAATTTTAAAGGATGAAACTGTTAAAAATGCTCATCGGTACTTTCCTAATACTACCGATTTTTTCCGTTCATGCTCAAGTACCCTCGCTTCCCCCAATCAAGCAAAATTCCCCCAATCTTGGTGATCTACCGAATGATCCCACCCAGCAGAAAAATTGGGTTTGTAACCAAGAAGATCAACGCATTGCCGTGGCTGCTAAAGAAGAGAAAGGTTGGAAAGAATTAATTGAAAAACAAGGTTGGCAATGTCGTGAAGGAAATACCGATATACCCGATCAAACTCTCAGCTTTTCCTGTGAACCAGAACAAACCCTCGGCATCTTGACAGTTTACTGGTTAAATGGTAGTAATGGTCAACAACAATTAAGCCAATGGCGAGATAAATTAGCGGAACAACAGGGGATGGTTTGTACCATTAATAACGTGCGGTTATTCGATACTCAAGAAAATATACCCAACCCATTACAACCATGATTAAGTTAGCAATTTTGCCTCAATCTATTCTCCTGGGTATCAGTTTACTATTAAATAATTCTCTGCCCTTACTTGCCCAATCTGCACCCCTGAGCGTGGATAATTTAAGAAACACCGTCTATAACATTCCTAATCGGGGTTCCGTAATTGTCAGCGATGGTATTTTTCAATCCAATGAGGGACAAATTTTAGGAGTGCAAGTCAGTCGAGAAGCTTTGATGGGGGACTATAATAATGATCAAAGGACTGATGGTATTGTCGTATTAAGAGTGATTACTAGAGAGCAACAGCAATTACATTATTTAGCCCTAGTGATTGATAATAATGGTACTGCCACTAACACCGATACTGTCCTGTTAGCCGATCGAGTAGTTGTCGATAGTCTTAGTGCTAAAGATGGTACGATCACCGTCAACATGAGAAGATTTCTCCCCCGGGATCCTTCCTGTTGTCCGTCGGGAGTTATCACCCAACAATTTGCGATTAATCCTAGTATTAATCAATTGACTTTACTGAGTACCAACGAAAGTCAACCCACCACCCCCAATGTGCAGGTAGTACCTACTTCTCCCCTGAGAATTAATAATAGTAATCTCCCCTTTCAACCTCCTGCTGGGACCATCCAAATCCGCTTTTAACCCTGTTTTTGGTGCGTTAGGGAAGCGTAACGCACCCTACCTTTTTACTTAACAAAAAATGGCCTACAAATATCCCATCCAGCGCTGGTATATTGCCGCAACTAATCCCGAAAAAATCGAGGGGTTAGCGCGGGAAATGGGATTATCATCCTTATTAGCAACTATCTTAATTAATCGCGGTATTGATACCCCAGAAATAGCTAAAACTTATATAGATCCTGAAGCGGATATCTTACCCTCTCCCCTAGGAGAATTTCCCGACTTAGAAAAAAGTGTCAATTTATTAGTAAAAGCGATCGCCTCCGGCGATAAAATTGCTATCTGTGGGGACTACGATGCCGATGGCATGACCAGTACATCTTTACTACTAAGAGCCTTAAGACATCTCGGTGCTAGGGTAAATCATGCCATACCCAGTCGCATGAAAGAGGGATACGGAATTAATCAGCGCATTGTGGAGGAATTTGCCGAATCCGGAGTCGGATTGATTCTCACCGTTGATAATGGTATTTCCGCTCACGAACCGATCGCCCTAGCGATAGAATTAGGATTAAAAGTTATTATCACCGATCATCACGATCTGCCGCCAATTTTACCGAATGCCTCCGCTATTCTCAACCCAAAATTATTAACCCCTAACTCTCCCTATCAGGGATTAGCGGGGGTGGGAGTCGCCTATATTTTAGCGGTGACAACTGCCCAAAAAATGGGTAAATTACAGGGATTAACCGAGTCATTATTAGCATTATTTACCCTAGGCACTATAGCAGATTTAGCCCCATTAATCGGGGTAAATCGTCGCTGGTTAAAACGGGGTTTAAGAAAATTACCCAAATCCCAATTAGTTGGGATTCAATCCCTGATGCAAATAGCGGGAATTAGCGAGGAACAAAAGCAATTACAACCGGATGATATTGGCTTTAAATTGGGACCGAGAATTAATGCCATTGGCAGAATTGGTGATCCCCAGATAGTTATTGAATTATTAACCACCGATGATGCGGGAATTGCCTTAGAAAGAGCGATGCAGTGCGAACAAATTAATCGTACTCGTCAAGAATTGTGCGAAAAAATTGAAGAAGAAGCGATTAAATTAGTAGAAGAAACGCCGATTCTTTGGCAAAAAGATCGAGTTTTAGTCTTAGTCGAAAAAGATTGGCATCATGGGGTAATTGGTATTGTGGCATCCCGTTTGGTGGAACGCTACGGAGTGCCGGTTTTTATCGGTACTTACGAGGAAGAAGATGCGGGTAAAATTCGCGGATCTGCCAGAGGAATTGAAGAATTTCACGTTTTTGAAGCCCTGCAATTTTGCCAGGATTTACTAGGAAAATTTGGCGGTCATAAAATGGCGGGAGGTTTTAGTTTACCCACAGCTAATTTACTAGCATTTAAACAAAGATTAAGTCAATTTTCTCACAAAATTTTACAAATAGAACAATTAAAACCTTTAATTAAAATTGATACTATCATTGACTTTAAACAAATTACTCTGGAACTTTTTCAACAAATTGATAGTTTGCAACCCTGGGGAATTGGCAATGAATTACCTGTTTTTTGGACTCCTAATGTGCGAGTAGTGGAACAGAAAACTATCGGAAAAAATCATTTAAAATTATTGCTGGCTCAAAGCGATAATACCAGAATTAAAGCCCTAGCATGGCGTTGGGGCGAATATTGTCCTTTACCAACTCGTTTAGATATTGCCTATAAACTCAAAGAAAATACTTGGAATGGTAATACAACCATAGAAATTGAATTAGTGGGAGTGCGATTACCCCAAGAAAATGATAATATTAAAAAAGCAATTTTTATGCACGCAGATAAAATGTATCAATGTAGTTTTTGGGGTGATTTAAACGAGATTCGCATCAAAAATGAACAGGGCGAGATTTTAGTCGTGCAGAAAGGGCAGCGCATTGGTTTATTAGGGAAAAATCGGCAACAAGCTAGAGAAGTCAACGTGACTGAACCCCGTTTTTATACTTTAATTAAAGTTGCCATCAAAGCTTTGGCTATCTAGGGCTGGCTGAATAGAGATAATACCAAATCCGTTTTTAACTAGGGAGACACAATTATTTGTAGGATGGGTTAGCGGTAGCGTAAACTGTGCGGGCGTTGGGTTTCATGCTTCAACCCAACCTACGTTCATATTGTATTTAATTCCACCCACCCACTTAATAGTGTGATTAACTCTCAAGTTATGAATTGTTTCTCCCCACACCCTACACCCCACACCCCACAC
>NZ_JADEVX010000383.1:0-1032 GCF_015207925.1 Microcystis sp. LEGE 00066
ATACCCAATTACGAACTCTATCAATCACAAGGGATTTGCATCGGTTCTGGAAGTGTAGAGTCAAAGATTAAGCAAATAGGTGCAAGAATGAAAATTGTGGGAGCACAATGGAAAGCAGAGAATGTTCCTCAGTATTTGAAGCTACGTTGTGCTTATCTCAACGGCGATATTGCCTGAGTATTTTTACTCATTGCAAAACTGGGATGCTCCCGAGTACCTACGCCTAAAAGTAGCTGAAATCTATACAGGGAGACACTTACGGCACAAACAAGTTAATATCAAAAGATAGACAATCGAGTTAAGATTTGATATATACTTTAGATGTTCATAATCTGAGATTTATTAAACTTCTGAAATCGTAGAGTCAGCAAGGAATCCAGTTCTTTTTTATGTTTCAGATGGGCATCATTCAGACATTCATAAATAGCTGAAGAAAAGTCAGAAAAGTTTTCATAATATTTACCATGTAAACATTTCTTTTTGACAAATTTCCACAGCCTTTCAATTAAATTTAGATTAGGCGAATAAGACGGCAGATAGAGTAGCTCTATTGACAAAGAAAGAGCCAATTCTTCAACAATTTTACATTTCTGATAGCGGGCATTATCTAAGACTAGAGTGATGGGAATCATTAGTCCTAAAGCAGCTATTTTTTCAAGAAGTTCACAGACTTGAGTTGCCGTAATATAAGTGTCATTAGTAACTAGAATCACTTCATGAGTTATTGCATTTAATGCTCCTAAAACATTGAAGCGTTTACGCCCGCTCGGTGACTTAACAAAAAGTCTCTCAAAACACCAAACAAAACCGAGAAATGCTCCCATGACGAAGTGAGCGGCATCAACAAAAAAAACAGCCCTTTTTCCTTCTTTAGCCTCATTTAGTCTGGGTTCTAGCTTTTTTTGTTTGTAGTCTTCTTGTTCATCTGGGTCAGCTTTAGAAGGAAGAGAACCTATTTTTAAACATTTCATTCCCAAGGATTTTAAGAATTTCCTCACTTGGGTAGGACTTCGTTTTATCCCTGTCAATTCT
>NZ_JADEVX010000236.1:0-5511 GCF_015207925.1 Microcystis sp. LEGE 00066
ACTTGGAAACTATCTCATCAAATTAGTCCCCCCATAGAACCTCCTTGAGCCATCTTGCACACTTTTCTCTTTTTGTCAAATTTTATGTTAAGAAAGATGTGACTAATGGATAGCTTATCAAGGGGGGATTAAGGGGGGATCGAACCTAAAATCCATTTTAAATTTAATTATAACCAGCTACTTAATTCTCCAATTTATTGACTATTAAAGGGCAGGAGAGATAGCATGAATTTTTTCAGGGGACGTTATAGTTTATTCGTGGCGATTGGGGCTATTTTTGGGGCTTTGAGTCGTTTTTATATCGGAGAATTAATTGACAGTATTTTCGGTCAAGAATGGGGATTTTTGGGGACATTTTTTGTCAATATTTCTGGTTGTTTAATTATTGCCTATATTTTTACTATGGTTAGAGAAAATATTCGCATAATTGCCCCGGAATTAGGATTGATGATTGCCACGGGTTTTTGTGGTTCCTATACAACTTTTTCTACCTATAGTTTAGATTCTAACAAGTTTTTAGAGCAGGGAAACTTAACTTTCGGTTTAATTTATTGGTTGGGCAGTGTTCTTGGGGGGATGATTGCGCTTAAAATTGGAGTTATTTTAGCAAGAACAGGTTTTCCTAGATGAATTATTAAGGGCGCAAAAATAGATAAATATCTAAGCACAATTGAGACCATCTTTTTCCTTTCCTACTCAGTGTTAATAAGTAATGTCTCCATTGGTTTGAAACCAATCGATGGCATCGGCTAAAGCTTGTCTAATCGGCGATTGGGGTAAGCCTAGTTCTTGCACTGCCTTCGAGGAATCGTAGTACATAGACTGTTTTGACATTTTCACGCCATCAAGGGGTATAGAGGGCGATTTTCCGAGGACAGGAAGAACTTTTTCATCCAGCCAAGCTATTAGTAAAGGAATCCAAAAAGGTAAAACAATTTTCGGAGCATTTCTGCCAGTAATTTCGGCTAATTCTGTCAACAAAGTTTTTAAAGAAGTGTTTTGATGACCTAAAATATATCTTTCGCCAGTTCTACCCTTTTCTAAAGCTAATAAATGTCCCCAGACCACATCGCGCACATCAATTAGATTTAATCCCGTATTCACATAAGCGGGCATTTTTCGCCGCAAAAAACGGAGAATAATGTCGCCAGTGGGTGTAGGCTTAAAATCAAAGGCTCCTATCGGCGTACTAGGATTAACTATAACGATATCCTGTCCTCTTTGCGCTGCTTTGAATGCTTCCTGTTCTGCCCAATACTTGGATTTTTTATAATAACCCACTAATTGATGGGCGGGACTTTGATAAGTTTCATCGACACTTTCCCCATTTTTACCCACTCCAATAGCCGCCACAGAACTGGTATAAACTATTCTGGTAATTCTCGCTAAATGCGCCGATTCCAGCACATTTCTTGTGCCTAAAACATTGTTTTGGTAGAGTTGATGTCTATCCTTTTGCCAGAGAGAATAGTGCGCCGCTACATGAAAAAGAACTTCGCATCCGACCATTAATTTAAATAAGTTCTTATCATTTAAATTACCCCGGACAATTTCGAGATCCAAACCCCGCAAATTTCTGAGATTACTCTGGGGACGGACGAGGACGCGCACTTGGTAGCCTTCGACTAAAAGCAATCGCACTAAATTCGCCCCGATAAAACCTGTTCCACCCGTCACAAAAGCACGCATTGCTCAAACTTTCCCCTGTTTTCGCTTCCTATCGGTAACTGAAATTTAATCACCTTAACTTCATCATTACTATACCTTAATCTTAGTCAAGATTTAAGCTTTTCTTGATACAATTTCAGGGCGGGTTATCTTAGACTAAGAGGAGTCAATTTTTAGTCAAAACACTCCTATGGATCCATCTCCAGAGTCAACTTTTGTTTGTCCGATTATCATCGAAGACGACAGAACAGGATTAGACACAGAAACTATCCGACGGGCTTTAAGGGATAATTTACTCTATATTCAAGGTAAATTACCGGAATTAGCCAGCAAAAACGATCTTTACATGGCCTTAGCTTATACTATCCGCGATCGTTTATTGCAGCGTTGGTTAACCACCCAACAAACCTATCTAAAAAAAGATGTCAGAACCGTTTGTTATCTCTCAGCTGAATTTTTAGTCGGTCCCCATTTGGCCAATAATTTAATTAATCTCGGTATCTACGAACAGGTCCAGAAAGCTGTCAGCGAATCGGGATTAAAACTAGAAGAATTAATTGCCCAGGAAGAAGAACCGGGGTTAGGAAATGGTGGTTTAGGTCGTTTAGCTGCCTGTTATCTTGATTCCCTTTCTACCCTAGAAATTCCAGCTATTGGTTACGGTATTCGCTACGAATTTGGTATCTTTGATCAAGAAATTCACGACGGTTGGCAGGTGGAAATAACCGATAAGTGGTTACAGTATGGAAATCCTTGGGAAATTGCCCGACCGGAAGCGGGAGTAGAGGTAAAATTTGGCGGTTATACCGAATCCTATACCGACGAAAATGGTAATTATCGCAGTCGTTGGATTCCTGATTATGTAGTCAAAGGAATTCCCTACGATACCCCAATTCTCGGCTATCGAGTTAACACCGCTAATACCATGCGTCTATGGAAGTCAGAAGCTTGTGAATCTTTTGATTTTGGTCGCTTTAATCGCGGCGATTATTATGGTGCGGTGGATAATAAAGTTCACTCGGAAAATATCAGTAAAGTTCTCTATCCTAACGATGAACCAATTCAAGGCAAAGAACTACGTTTAGAACAGCAATATTTCTTTGTTTCCTGTTCCCTACAGGATATGATTCGTATTCACTTACATGAGAACCCCAGTCTCAATAGTTTTCATCAAAAATGGTCGGTACAATTGAATGATACTCACCCTTCCGTCGGGGTGGCTGAGTTAATGCGCTTGTTAATTGACGTGCATCATTTCGATTGGGATAAAGCTTGGTTTATCACTCAAAATACCTTCGCCTATACCAATCATACTCTTTTGCCAGAAGCTTTAGAAAAATGGCCTTTGAGTATTTTTGGTCGTCTTTTACCGCGATTAATGGAAATTATCTATGAAATTAACCATCGTTTCTTGGATAAAATTCGCATTATTTATCCCCATGATGATGGCAAAATTTCCCGTTTATCTATAATCGATGAAAGCGGCGAAAAATACGTCCGTATGGCTCACCTCGCCTGTGTAGGTTCCCAGGCAATTAATGGGGTGGCAGCTCTCCATACAGAATTACTGAAAAAAGATGTTCTACGCAATTTTTATGAACTCTTTCCTGAAAAGTTTAGCAACAAAACCAATGGAGTTACTCCCCGGCGCTGGATAGTTTCTAGTAATCCCCGCTTAACTTTTGCAATTACCGAAAAAATCGGCGAAAATTGGATTAAGCATCTGGAGGATTTACGCGGTTTAGAAAATTATGTGGATGACGGTGAATTTCGGGACTCTTGGCGAAGAATTAAATACGATATTAAGGCAGATTTAGCCAATTATATCGATAAAAAAGTCGGCATTAAAGTTGATCCTAGTACCCTCTTTGATGTGCAGGTAAAACGCATTCACGAATATAAACGGCAACATCTCAACGTTTTACATATCGTCACTCTCTATCATCGCCTCAAAAATAATCCCAATCTCGATATTACCCCCCGTACCTTTATTTTCGGTGGTAAGGCAGCCCCGGGTTATTTTATGGCGAAATTAATCATTAAATTGATTAATTCTGTGGCAGAAGTAATCGATAATGATCCGACAATTGGAGGACGGTTAAAAGTGGTTTTCCTACCCGATTATAATGTCACCTTCGGTCAACGGGTTTATCCAGCTGCCGACTTGTCCGAACAAATTTCCACCGCCGGGAAAGAAGCTTCGGGAACTGGTAATATGAAATTCTCCATGAATGGTGCCTTAACTATCGGCACTCTCGATGGGGCAAATATCGAAATTCGTGAAGAGGTGGGAGCGGAAAATTTCTTTCTTTTTGGATTGACAACCGAGGAGGTTTATGCTAAAAAAGCCGCTGGTTATAATCCCCAAGAATACTATTACCATAACGAAGAATTGCGGGCAGTATTAGACCTCATTGGTTCGGGATTTTTTAGCCGGGGTGATAGTAGTTTATTCCGTCCGCTTGTGGATAATCTTATCTACGATGATCCCTATATGTTACTGGCTGATTATCAGTCCTATATCGACTGTCAGGAAGGAGTCGGTCGCGCTTATAAAGATCAAGAACATTGGAGTCGTTTAGCGATTCTTAATGTGGCCCGCATGGGTAAATTCTCTAGCGATCGATCGATTCGGCAATACTGCGAAGAAATCTGGCGGGTACAACCGGTAAAGATTGAATTACCCGATTATATTCAAGCTAATGCTGGTTTATCGGTAAATTAGAACCAATCTAGGCAGTAGGATTCTGTTTATTCATCCTACTGCCCACTGGTCAACTCGCCTTAAACGACTCTAATCTGGATTTTTACGGGATTGACGGGGCTCGAACCCGCAACTTCCGCCGTGACAGGGCGGTGCTCTAACCAATTGAACTACAATCCCATTTTTGCGACAATTCTAATTGTAACTTCATCATCAGGGTTATGTCAAGCACCTCTGGGAAAATTTTTTTTGAGGGAGTGGGGAGAGAGGAGATGGGGAGAGGGGGGAAACAATTGATAACTGGGTTTTGAAAGTTGGATTGGGAGTTAATCGTACTATCGATCAAAAACGGATTTGCTATACTTCAAACGGTCACAATGCGAGTTTTTGCGGCTCTTCTCGACTTTGTATGATAATCAGTGCTGATCATTCCTAGTAGTCTTGCTAGGCAAGGCTTTGAAGACTATAGTTCTGGAAAATTATCCCTATTCCTCTTCGTTGGGGCTTTGGCTATTGGTGGGCAGCCCAGTTCTGCTCAAACTCAGAAGTTTTTTTGCAGTATGAGCAGAGAAGGAGGACCCGCAACCTTTGTTGTCACTGAACTTGCGGGTAATGTTGAGCTAATTCGTTGGCAAGACGATTCTTTTCCTCCACCTCATACTCCTCAACAGCGTTGTGTAATTGTATCTCAAAGATTCCAAAGATTTTACTCCAATGGTACATTGAAGTTTATTAAAGCGGCAATACTCAGAGGAGAACCTATCTTGTGCGTTGCCACTTTTAAAGGCGGCCCTTGTCTTAAAGCTATCCATTAGTCAGATCTTTCTTAACAAAAAGAGAAGAAACTTAAAAAAAGGGGAAACGATTGATAGGTATAGTTTTGAAAGAAGGAATTAAGGTGGAGGTAAGCAAAAAAATGGAGAAATGGGCAGCCCAAGAATTACAATATGCAGACCTAGGGGACACCAGAAGAAAGAAAAGGTTAATCAGTATCGTAGAAAACTTGGCCAGTCAACCTAGTACAAGTGTGCCACAAGCTTCGGGAAATCTAGCCGCAGCGAGTGCCACCTACGACTTTTGGAATTCCCCCTATTTTCACCCCTCAGATATAATTGCCGCCCAAGCTAAAAGTACAGTAG
>NZ_JADEVX010000237.1:0-5491 GCF_015207925.1 Microcystis sp. LEGE 00066
AAGGCATTTAGCAATTTTTGTCAATTGTTTTTTATCTAGAGCGAACTAATCAATTAAGTCTCTTGCCAGATAAGGATTTAGTCGATTTATGCCCCCCTATCGAACCATAACAAGTAACGAAGAGCCGGGATAATTTGGGTGCATCTCAATTTTGTCGAAATATCTATAGGACATTTTGGGCGCACGCAGTTCGATTGCTTCTGGATTATACTGGCACTACTTTGATATGATATTTCGCCTATTCTTATCCATTTTTACAATTTTCTCTCAGCACCTTTGAACGTTCTACAACCTTGATAAATTTGGTTCTTCGGTAATTGTTATGCAAATAATTAACTTAAAATAAAATTCGATGAAAGTGCCTACACTCAAAAATAGCTGAAATCTATACAGGGATAGACTTGAGGCACAAGCCGATTAATACCAAAAGATAGACAATCGAGCTAAGATTTGATATAATGACCAAAAAATTAAACTAGAAGCTATCAAAAAAAATTGACCAAATTTGAAAAAGATGCAGGAGTTAAAGGAAGAATTCAGAAAGATTCACGAAACCTCAGAGAATCCGACAGAAGGACTGCTATCCATCTCGGAATGGTTGGCAAAATCCTCCAGTATTTTTACCAAGAGTTGTCAAACAATCCGAAACTGGTTTGGAGAAATCATTGCGTTTTATGAACGCCCCTACACAATCGTCAATTCAGATTTAAGCTGGCGACTCCTGTTCATTCTTTAAATGTCGGATTTTGCAAAAACTGCGAAACGCCTTATATGCTACAACTCACAAGTCGCAGCGAGAGAAACTTTATCATTAGGTAAATAATAGTTGTCCTTTTGGTTCAGGAATGATTCGTTCTAGTTGTTTGGCAGTTTCAATCCATTCTTGAATAACAAGTTCAGCATTTTGTACAGCTTCTTGATAGGTTTCTCCATCTGCCATACATCCTGCTAATTCTGGAACTTCAACAATAAAAGCTTGATCTTCCTCACTCCAATAAATAATTAATTCATAGCGAATTTTCATCTTTCCCTCCTAATTTATATTTTAAAATTAGATTACGAATTTGTTTGATTTGATAAGTTATGTAGGTTGGGTTGAACAGAGTGAAACCCAACAATTATAGGCTTTGTGTTGGGTTTCGTGCCTCAACCCAACCTACTACTACTGAACCAGAGAACAAAGAATCATCATAACATTATTGATCATCTGGCAAAGCTAAAATTTCATCCCCAATTAAATCAGGTAAATTTTCGGTATGAACGTGCAAGTGAGTAATTGAGCCTATTAATTCTGCCAAAATATCCCCTTTTTGGTCATCAGTTAGGCTTGGTAATTTAAGCTGACTTAGTAAGAATAAAACCGCCTCGCATTCTTCACCTAATTCAGATAATAGAGTGGCCAAGGTAGAGTTGACTTTCAAGGGTTTTTCAGTGTTTGAAATCATTGCTTATTTTCCTCTGTTTAATCGCTTTTCTGCTCTAGATAAACTTTTTTCTAAACCTTTAATTTCTCTTTTCCAGTAATTAATTAAGTTTTCATCGGGGGATTCTTTTTGTTCCTCATTGGCAATTTTTTGATGATGGTTCAGAATTTGATAACGAATGCTTTCAACAGATTTACGAAATTTCTTTTTTGACAAGTATTTACTCCTAACTTGCGCTGGTTAATATCTATCGTAATTATAAACCATAGATTATGTAGGGGAAAATGGCATTTACCCTCCTGGGGTGACGGTGACAGGTATCGAATCGCGGAACCCCTGATAACCTCGTGTTGAACCCCTGTAGGATCGGAGTTTGAAAAAACTGCGAAACGCTTTATATGCTACAATTCACAAGCCGCAACGCGAGAGATTGCGTCCGCTCCCATCCATCCCCCCTCAGGTGGCCGCCACGACGGCAGGTGTCCTTTGGGTGCTGATGATGGTGCGTTTGTACTCCATGTTAAAACATCATAAGTTTTCCAGTTTCCGTTGACTCGCCAGCCTACCGCGTCCCCAAAACGTTGCCACACTTCATCATTATAGTCACCGATCGAGTTGCCTGTCTGCTTGTAGATAGACAATTGTACAGAAAAGCCAAACTGGCCACCGGAAGCATCTAACCACTCTCGATCGATCATCCGCAAATCCTCACAGGAAAACTTCTCGGCGGATTTGCTGTCTATCCAGCGTTCTTTTTCTCGTTTAGCGGCCGCCAGCATGAGATCCCAGGTTTTTTGATCCGCCTCTTTCCATTTCTTTTGTTGCAGGAGTTCTCGTAGCGTTGTATAGTCCACGCCAGTGGTTGAGGAGATAAGGGTCGATCGCGGTTGGGTGGGTGGTGTTGGTTGTGGCGTGAACACGGGCGATGGCGTAATAATAGGGGTAGGAGTGGGCGCGGTCACAACGCTAGGGGATGAATTAAACGAAAATTCCCCGATTAAAGAACTAGAATTCCAAGGTACTTGATAATTTTTAGTGGTTTTAGCCACCTCTGCCCGTACCTTCCGCAACATAGCATCCACATCGATCGGTTCTCTGATATATTTCAACAAAAAAGACGTAAATAAGCCATTTCGCCCATTCCCATCATCTGCCACCTTGCCCGGAGCCGTCGCGAAGGCGATTAAAGACCCTGTTGCCGTCTGCACCGCCGTTAACCCACGACTCAGCGATCGCTTAAACCCACGAAACGGATTATCCCGACAGGCATCTAAAATCACGATATTCACCGCATTTTCCGCTTCCGCCATTCTGCCCAAAATCTGCCCCAACGCCACAGACTTATAGCGAACATCCGCCTCAACTTTGATTAGCCCATTATTCACCGGAATTAAATAGTTTTCTCCATCTATCTGTATTCCGTGTCCCGCGTAATAAAACAATCCAACTGACCCTTGAGTCATTTGACGGGCAAAGCGATCGATCGCCTCATCCATTTGCTGTTGTGTGGCATCCTTCAGCAAAATCACCTCAAATCCCAACTCTTTCAACGCCGCATTCATGTCCGTCGCGTCATTCAACGGTGTGCCGAGTTTGCTGACTTCATAATTTGCGTTACCGATGACGAGGGCGATGCGCCTCTGCTGTTGATCCGTCGGTCGCGTTTGGGCGATCGCTTGATTTATGCCATTAAACGGGGGAAAAGGGATTTTCTCCGATGCGATAGATAGCGCGAGATAGGGGATCGCCGTCGCGATCGCGCAATAACCCAATAACTTTAGACGCGTGATAGACATGGACTAGGGTTTAGGCATGGTAAAGGTTTCAACCGTCATCGTTCGAGGCGAATCAAAACTAATTTTCGAGAGCACGCGCACTTTATTGTTATTACTCAAGAGCTTTTTTAGCTCCTCCGGATTTTCAATCCCATTTAAATTTAAATTAGCCGATCGAGGCGGATTTTGCAAGTTTAACACCGACACTGGAACCCCCGACCAAGTTTTGATAAAACCTCGGATGCGAGCAGGAAGACGTTGCCCCTCAACCCAGATATCACCTCCCTGAAATGCGATCGCCTCAACTTGCGTCAACGGAACCTTTTCCGAATAACCCTCGGCCGAAAGCGTCAAACTTGTTTGATTAAAAGCTGTTAATTGCCCCGTCAGAGAAGCCCCCTGTTTTCTCGTCACCGTCGCCTTATCCGGTACCGCCACTCCTAACACCGTTCCCTGACTCCGTGCGGAACCCTGCCACCCTGCCCACTGCCCCTCACTGGCCACCCCCAGCAATAGTAAAGCCAGAACACTCCCCTGCAAAATAGTCTTCTTCACCGGATTAACCTCTCTATATCCAGATAAATAAGAAATGATAGAATCCTAACACATCTTTTCTGCGCTCACAACTAGGCTGTTTGTCATGGCTGAACCCCAGACCACCCCCGAATACAATCCCCTCGGCAAACTCCTCGGCGTGCTGGCATTGTTAGCCGCTGGCCTGTACTTTACTGGATGGACTTATCGCTGGACTTACTTCAGCTTCTTTCAACTCGAAGTCACCACCCTTAACCTACCCGGCGAATCCTTTTATCTTGCCGCCTTTCAAACCTTTTTCGGGGAACCCCTCGCCTTCCTGAGAACCATTCTCGTTTTGGGTGTGACAGTCTTAGCTATTCTCGTCACCCTGCACTGGGGTCAAAAATGGGGCAGTAAATACCTACGAAGATTGCCCTTTACTTTCAATGAAGCCCAGACAAAGATTCTTAACTTTCTCGCCTCTCTGCTGAATGAGCTAATTATCGTCCTCTTTATCCTCACGGCCCTCTTTTGGCTGGCCCGTTGGCAAGCCCAAGCGGATGCTTGGAAAGATGCCGTCAACGAAACCTCTTCACTGCCCGTCGTCACCCTTCTGATGTCCAAAAATGCCCCTTTAGGACGCAAACTCGATAACCCCCTCGATAACCCGACTGACTTGCGGATCATCGGCGATCGCAAAGCCTACGATCGCCTCCTTGGTGAAGAACTCACCGACCTCAGCGACCCCGACAAACCCAGAGTTTGGCGACTTCTCCTCAAAGGAGACGGTTATGCCTATATTTTCCCCGCCTTACCGAAAAAAGCTCCCCAGTTGACCATTCCCGTGGCGATTGTTTATGAAAAAGATAATGGTGTTCAGCTAACCATTCTCAATGCTTCCCCGTCTCCACGGTAAAATAGACAATGCTCACCCTAGTCATGCAAGGCGTAAAATTTCCCAGATTTTCAGATATTCTCGCTAACTACTTTTGTATATCTTCATTGGCCCGAAAAATCGCTTCCTGACCATCACTAGAGGACACAAAACCCATAAAAGCTTTAACCGCTTCACTAGCAGGTTCTTTGTAAACGTAGTAAAGGGTACGCTGCCAGGGATAATTAGGTTCACTGGGTAAAATTCCCTCAATAGCGATCGCTCTCACGGTTTTTTGGTTGACAATTTGGTTATAGGTGGCGTAACTAATGCCATTCAGTCCCAAAACTCGCAAAATTGGGGTGGTGGCATCCCTCTCCATCATTTTAAAATTAGTTCCCCTACCAAATTCTCCCCCTTGCAGCACTTCCTGACGAAAACTTTGATAAGTGCCACTAATAGGGGGACGATTAATCACTTGAATAGTAGCTGCAGAACCTCCCACCTCGGACCAAGAGGTGATTTTTCCGGTAAAAATATCTTTAACTTGGGTAGTGGTTAACCCCCCCGCAAAGGGGTTTTTTACTCCCACCACAATAGCGATCGCATCTCGAACGATCGGACTAGAAGCCAATCCCTGAGAGCGTTCTGACTCGGTTAAAGGTCGTGACACCGCCGCAATATCGATCGCCCCCCGGGCCAATTCCTCTAATCCTCTATCAGATCCTTGAGCATTTGTCAATACCTCTACCCCCTGAAATTTGGCCGTTAAAGCGGCTTTTAAGGCTTGATTAATCTGTACCATACTGGTAGCGCCGTTAATGCGAATTGTCGTGCCACTGGGGATAGAAGTCGGTGGGACAAAACTAACCACTTCCTGGGGGGAAGGGGGAGGGGGTAGG
>NZ_JADEVX010000238.1:0-5431 GCF_015207925.1 Microcystis sp. LEGE 00066
GAAGCGGCGGGAATGGGGGGATTTTCGGGTTTACGGACTTGGGGGACGGGTAACAGATAGAAAAGTAGGGCGCAAGCGACAAGACTGCCTAATCCCGCCAAAAAAGGTACTGTTCGACTGGCCACCGATTCATTAACCTTATGGTAGCGACGGGAAACCGGCTGTAATTTCAGGGTTAGGTCAGGTAAAGTGCGAGTATCTGCAAAAAATTGGTCAATCGCTTCTATTAAATCGAATAACTGCACGGTACTGATTTCTATGTTGACTGGACTTTCTGGGATATTCAAGTCCGTTGATGGATACCAGACCAGACGATGGAGATTCTGGTCAATCTTTTCTAGGTACACATGATCTGGTTCATGGACGGGGTCTTGGGGATGACGAACACCGCTTAAAAATTCTTGGGCATACTGACTGACCGCTTGTACTAAATTTTCCAAGAAAACCCGACCACCTTGCAGGACTTTATTGGCCCCGACTAACCGACATTCTACGTTAGTCAAAATTGAGAGTAAAGGTCGGCTATCCCCGGGGTTAGCTGGTGCGAAATCATCGCCGAAACCATCGAGAATCAGGGTGCAATTGGGCAAGCTATACTGTCTTCTCATTTCTACACGATCTCCCCATCAAATAAACTAATCCAAAAGCGCTGCATTCCCGTCGTACCAGTACAAAATAATAACCGATCGAGGAGGGATAAAGCCAGTTCATTTAAAGCATTTTCATCAGCTAGATAAACCGATACTTTGGCCCGACGGGGGTTCATGCGACTGCGAAAATTGGAGCGAAATCGTTCTAGGTATTCTGATAAAAGAAAATTATTATCCACGGGTAAACCTTTTGACTCCATCTGTTGCCGCGCTAACAGTAATTGTCGGATGGATATAGCCAGGGGTTTGGCCCGATAACTGGCAATGATAACTAAAGCTTTTGCTTGGTCAAGGGTGAGACGGTCGAGGGTGTAGGAAATTCGCCAGGGATTAGTACAGCGTAAGCGCCAGAAAATAATCCGGTTTCTGACAATTTTATCGAGTCCTAGTTCTTTAGAGAGGGCTAACAGGGCCTCCCCAGCGCCGACTTCCAAGGATTCCAACGCTAATAGCATTAAATCGATATGCTGTTGGAGATGTAGGGCGCATTGCTGACTTGCAATCGGAAAATCGGGTAAAACGCTTAAAATAACTGGTTTTTCTGGGGCTGATGCTGTAGATTCGGGCGTTAGGCTAGTAGAGGTCATGATATGGGATAACTAGAACACAAGGGCGATCGAGTCAGTATATTGTAAATTGTATTGTATATATAAGTAGGTAGGTGTTAAAAGTTCTCAGATCCCCCCGCCTATCGGCACCCCCCTTATCAAGGGGGGCAGGGGGGATCAGAGGCAAAATCTATCTTCAATTTAATTATAACTACTTACTTAGCTGTCCCCCATTTTACGAGACACGGAAACCGAATGGATCTGAAATCACTGATTCGCGATATTCCCGACTTTCCCAAACCGGGTATTGTCTTCCGCGATATTACTACCCTACTCAATCATCCCCAAGGATTACGTTACACGATCGATACCCTAACGGCAAAGTGTCGCGATTACGGTTTATCCCCCGATTACATTGTCGGTATGGAATCCAGGGGTTTTCTCTTTGGTGTTCCTTTAGCATACCAATTAGAAGCGGGATTTATTCCTGTCCGGAAACCGGGCAAATTACCCGCTGCTGTTCACAGTATCGAGTATGATTTGGAATACGGAAGCGATAGCCTGGAAATTCATCAGGACGCGGTGGCATCCCATCATAAAGTCTTAATTGTCGATGATTTAATTGCGACGGGAGGAACGGCAAAAGCAACGGCAGATTTATTAGAAAAAATTGGTTGTGAGGTGTTAGGATTTGCCTTTATCATCGAGTTAATCGACCTCGGTGGTCGGGAAAAATTACCCGATTTACCAATTATTACCATTATCGATTATTAGGTTTTTTTAAGTACCCAAGCAGAATTAATTACACATTTTGCTAACACTCTTGCAAGAGTGCCTATCTCAAAAATGGCAATTAATTCTGCGCGACTATTCATCTCCTGTCTCCTGAATTGGAGTCCCCACTAGGAAATTAACTTGGCACGATTACTTATGACGGCGACTGATGATAATTATAAGGATGCAACCGCTCGATCGAGTGCTAATGGGTTACAATTTCTCCTAACTAGCGAAACTTTTTTGTATATTGTCAAGCGTGTTCTCCAGGGTTTATTGACTCTGTTGTTGGCCTCGGCTTTGAGTTTCGCTATTATCCAATTAACCCCCGGCGGTTTTCTGGCTTTGCTTGACCTGAATCCCAAGATTAGTCAGGAAACTAAAGAACAATATATTGCCCTTTTTGGTTTAAAAGACCCGCCGATTGTCCAGTATTTTAAATGGTTGTGGCAAGTGGTAACTCAGTTTAATTTTGGTCTGAGTTTTACCTATTTTCGTCCCGTGTCTTCCCTATTATTAGAGAGAATTCCAGCGACGTTATTAATGTCTTTAACTTCCATAATTTTAACCTGGGCGATTGCGATTCCTTTGGGCATTGTTAGCGCCGTCAAACAAAACCAATTTATCGATAAATTTTTCCGAGTTATCAGTTATCTTGGTCAAGGTTTCCCCAGTTTTATCACTGCCCTTTTACTGCTAATTCTCGCCCAAAATGTCTCGCCGCTTTTACCGGTGGGTGATATGACCAGTATTAACTATTCGGAATATTCCCCTATTGGTAAATTTCTAGATATCGCTTGGCACATGATTTTACCAACTATTGCCCTGACAGTTACCAGTTTTGCGGGATTACAAAGATTGATGCGGGGACAATTATTAGATGTTCTGCGACAGGATTATATTCAAACCGCGAGGGCGAAAGGTTTACCAGAAAATAAAGTTATCTATGTCCACGCTTTACGCAATGCTATTAATCCCCTGATAACTCTTTTGGGCTTTGAATTTTCTAGTTTGTTAAGTGGGGCATTTATCGCCGAATTTTTCTTTAACTGGCCCGGATTAGGTCGTTTAATTCTGCAAGCTGTGACGGCTAAAGATTTGTATTTAGTTATGGGCAGTTTAATGATGGGTGCTACTATGTTGATTATCGGTAATCTTCTGGCTGATTTACTTCTCAAAGCTGTAGATCCTAGAATTAAATTGGAGGATTTAAAGTAGGGGGAATGGTGTTGGGTTTCATGCTTCAACCCAACCTACGTTCTTTTTTCTTTTTCACTTTTTACTTAACAAACTATGTTAGCAACTACACATTATTTACTCAGGTCAAAACAAGACGGACAATATCTAGTAGCGCGTCTGAGAAAAGGTGAAAGCGAAACTCCGGCTAGTTATCTGCTTCTGTTTAAAGAATCCTACGATGCTTTAAGTTATATCAACACCCATGCTCAGGATTTAGCCAATAATTTTTCTGTGGAAACTCTCTCAGGAACACAATTAAAGGGACTAATGCAGCGATGGGGATTTGCAGGAATTGGTTTAGTTAGTGAACCGTTGGAACCACAAGTGCAGTTTTTAGCCTACGAAAAAGGATTTAATCTCTAAACTATGAAAACGCTGTTAATCACTGGAGTTAGTGGGTTTTTAGGTTGGCATATTTACCAAAAAACTCGCTCATCCTGGGCTAGTTTCGGTACATACCTTAATCACAATGTCAATAGTAATGACCCAAATTTAATTAAAATTAATTTAACAGACTTAGTCGCAGTTAAAGAACTTTTTCAACAGATTAAACCCGATGCGGTAATTCATGGGGCTGCCCAATCAAAACCGAATCTCTGTCAAGAATTTCCCCAAGCATCCGAGGCAATTAATCTGACAGCTTCTCTAGAAATTGCCCGTTTATGTAGTCAATATCAAATACCCCTAGTTTTTACCTCTACCGATTTAGTTTTTGATGGTAGAAATGCCCCCTATTCCGAAAATGATCCCGTTTCTCCAGTCAGTGTCTATGGTGAGCAAAAAGTAGCGGCAGAAAAGGGTATTTTAGCAATATATCCTCGGGCAGCTATTTGTCGAATGCCGTTGATGTTTGGTTCCCCTTCTCCCAGCGCTAATAGTTTTCTGCAACCCTTTTTAAAAACCCTGCAAGAGGGAAAAGAATTATCTCTATTTACCGATGAATATCGGACGGCTGTTGGGGTTAATAGTGCGGTGGATGGTTTACTTTTGGCATTAGAAAAAGTGCAAGGGATTATTCATCTGGGGGGTAAAGAAAGAGTTTCTCGTTATCAATTTGGTTTACTAATGGCGGCAGTTTTTAACCTTCGCAGGGAACAAATAAAACCCTGTTTACAGTGCGATGTTCCCATGAGCGCACCGCGTCCGCAGGATGTTTCTCTTGATAGTTCTCTTGCTTTTTCTTTAGGTTATCAACCATTAAGTATTAAAACCGAATTAGAGGCAATTAGAGATGAAATTATCTGAACAAAAGCGGACTATATTAATCATCTTACTTCTTTTTTTTACCGCTATTCTCATGACTAATTATTTCGAGGTAGGGATGACGGGAGTGTTAGCTTTTTTCGTTGCCTATCTTGCTAAAGGATTGCGAAAAGTTAAGTAGGGTATGTTGAAAAAGCCTGAAATGCCGATAGGAAAAAGGTAAAATACCCTAAAAGTCCTGCACTTTTTTTATTCAGTACAGATGTATATAATCTCGGCGGCAACTCGATCAGAACCAGAATCATTTGAACTGCCCTTTGCAACTTAATTGGCGTATTTACCTACTTATTTTCCCGAATTCTCTCCTATTTTATTCTTTTCTTAAGTCATTTTTTAAGCATTTGGTTATAAACTTGTCGTGAAAGAATTGGGAAAAACTCTTTATCTTGATAAAACTTTTTTTCATCTCCAAAGACAACTAAAATATAATGAGCTTTGTTATCAAGACTGACGATAATGGCCGCATCATTTCGATTATTAAATGTCCAGCCTATCTTAGCATAAAATTGAGTTTTAACGGGGAGAGATTGACCTAAAAAGTCTTGGATAGGATTAAAAGGTTTTTCTTTCCACGCTTGAGGATGTAAATCTCGTTTAATTAATTGTTCAATCCCTTGGCTATAAGCTGGTGAAATCGCTTGTTCTTGCTCAATTTCGATTGGAAATTTTCCAATTTTTACTCTCTTTTTTGGCTCTTCGTTACTCTTTATGCTAAATCAACAGACAAGATGCCAAGATAACATACTTCTAACCCAAAAATTCCGAAAGTTTCTAAAGCCATAGCCTCTTCTTTTTATTAGTTTAAGTTTATTGTTGATTCCCTCGACCACCCCATTCGTTGTCCTTCGCTCGAAATAACTAATTATTTCTCCAAACCAGTTTCGGATTGTTTGACAACTCTTAGTAAAAACACTGGAGGATTTTGCCAACCATTCCGAGATGGATAGCATTCCCTCT
>NZ_JADEVX010000029.1:0-32875 GCF_015207925.1 Microcystis sp. LEGE 00066
CTACTGTACTTTTAGCTTGGGCGGCAATTATATCTGAGGGGTGAAAATAGGGGGAATTCCAAAAGTCGTAGGTGGCACTCGCTGCGGCTAGATTTCCCGAAGCTTGTGGCACACTTGTACTAGGTTGACTGGCCAAGTTTTCTACGATACTGATTAACCTTTTCTTTCTTCTGGTGTTCCCTAGGTCTGCATATTGTAATTCTTGGGCTGCCCATTTCTCCATTTTTTTGCTTACCTCCACCTTAATTCCTTCTTTCAAAACTATACCTATCAATCGTTTCCCCTTTTTTTAAGTTTCTTCTCTTTTTGTTAAGAAAGATCTGACTAATGGATAGCTTATCAAGGGGGGATTAAGGGGGGATCAGCGCCCCCCTTATCAAGGGGGGATTAAGGGGGGATCGAACCTAAAATCCATTTTTAATTTAATTATAACCAGCTACTTACATCTTAGTTTATTTACTAAATACCTAGTTTTTGCAATGTTAGTAAACGTTCTTCACTAAACTGCTCGTACACTTTTTTCAGATGAGTAATATTTTCCTCCTCTGTTTCCAAAGTTTTCCCATCTTTAACCACTTTTTTGCCTTGACTTGCCAAAATTTGCCAGACAAATTGTACGGCATCTTGGTTAGAGGATTTAGCCAAGAGGAATAATTGTTCTAAACGATTGACCACTACTCCAGTCCCAATCAAAGGAGAAGCTAAAAAGCTTAATTCCTCACTATAGACTGCTTTCGCTTTCACTGCATTATTAAAAGCATCAGTAGATGGTTTCCGTTGTTGGCAAGTTTGCTCATCCACAGCAGGATGAATATAGCCAATACCAGTTAAAATCACGAGAGCTTGGTAAAGACCATTTAAGTTAATATTTGAGGTTTTGGGATGATTTTGCAGTTGCTGTAAAGTTTGGGGAGATTCTGCCAAAACTTCACAAATTGGCTGATAAATTGCCTCCTGTAACTTGACTTCTCCCACGGGAAACTGCTGCTCGAACTTGATATTTGCGGGATTAACAAGCAGGGCAAACCGGGTTTCTTGTAGTTGTTTAAGCTGTTCTTGGTTGGTTAAACCTAAAGAGCCTCGAATAAAAATATCACGACGGAATTGGCTATTAACAAAGAAATCTCGCACCACTTCCCGATAGATTGGGTCGCTGATTTTTGCTAATTTTTCTTGGGCAACTGGGGAGAGATTGACCGCATCAATATGGTCATTAATATGGGCAGAACCCACATATTTAAGTTTCGCATCCTCTAATTCTTTCGCCACTTCATCGAAGTAAAAAGAATTCCATTCCTGATTAAAATACTCGTGAGCTAAATAATAACGATTTTGTTCCTTTAGGCGCTCGTAACGATTTTTTAAAATTGGATTTTGGGCAAAATAACTAGCATTAGCCTCTAATAATTCTCCTGTAAAATTAAGCGCCTGTTCAATGCGGGTTAAAATTGGTTCGGAACTATGTTGACCATGACGCAACATTAAAGCTTGCATCGGCATCGCTGCTGACCAACCCGGCAGGGCATTATAGGAGATATAAACTAATCCCCCCACCTTGAGATTGCGGAGCATAAAATCAACTATTGCTTGGCGATTTCTGGCACTAATCCAGCTATAAATTCCGTGCAGACTGATGAAGTCAAATTGAGGTAAATCTCTCTCTAAAAATTCCTCAAAACTATCATCAAAGAAAAGAATATTCTTCATTCCCGCCTTGGCCGCTAAATCTCTAGCTGTGGCGATATGGCTAGGATTGAAATCATTGGCATAAAATTGGGCATGGGGATAGGTAGCCGCTAAAATATTCGTGGTAAAACCCTGACCACAGGCCAATTCACAATAGGTAAATTCTTGACCGGAATCGGGGGGGTGAATGGATTTAATCAAAGTGGCTAAACCTAATTTTAGGGGACTTAACTCGCCGTAAAAGCCGCTAGTGTAGTTAACTTCCAATACATATCCTTCTGTCCAACTCATAGATTTTCCTCAAATATAATGACAATTCCTAAAATTAAGACTTGATTATACAGGAAAAGAGCCATGTCCCCTAGATTTTTGTTGGTGACAGCAAGGAGAAAAAATTATACAATGCCTATTAATACTAGAGTATTAACCGTTTAGCCAAGCAATTCGGCAACTGCCAATAAACCCTAGAAGCGAGATTTCTCGTGAAAACTGACAGTATCTTTTACCAAATATTCCTGCGCTTTCCCGACAGTTTCTTTAACCTAATCGGACAACCGCAACCGGGGGCAGCAAACTATCAATTTACCTCCCAAGAGGTGAAACAACTCTCTTTCCGTCTCGATGGCTTATTTATGCCACTCAGAGAAGATATTCAGCAACCCCTCTACCTAGTGGAAGTGCAGTTCCAAGCGGACGACACCCTCTACTATCGACTTTTTGCGGAATTGTTCCTATTTTTAAAACAATATCAACCACCTCACCCCTGGCAAATTGTCGTCATTTATCCCCATCGTGGGGTGGAACGGGAACAATCCCTGCATTTTGGCGAAATCCTCAATTTATCGAGCGTTAGACGCATTTATCTCGATGAATTGCCCCAGGTGTCCCATCCCTCCTTAGGAATCGGTGTGATTAAATTAGTAGTAGAGTCGGAAACGGCAGCGGTGAGGACTGCTCAAACCCTAATCGAGCGGACCAGAGAAGAAATCACCGACCAGTCCAGTCAACGGCAGTTAATTGACCTAATCGAAAGTATCATCATTTACAAATTACCCCAGAAAAGTCGCGAGGAAATTGAAGCTATGTTTGGACTAAGTGATTTAAAACAAACGAGAGTCTATCAAGAGGCACTGGCCGAAGGAGAAGAACGGGGTCTGGAACGGGGTCTAGAACGGGGTCTAGAACGGGGTCTGCAAGAGGGGGAACGTCGGGTGGTGGAAAACCTGCTCCGAGTCCGTTTCGGTGAGTTAGACCCACCACTGCAAGCTATTATCAGCCGGATTTTACAACTGTCCCCAGAAGAATTTACTCCTTTACTTCTCCATTGTTCCAAGCAGGAACTCTTAAAGCGATTTCCCCCAGAAAAGTCGCAAGGAAATTGAAGCTATCACCACCCTTATCAAGGGGGGAAGGGGGGATCGGCACCCCCCTTATCAAGAGTAGGGTTAATTCATGAATTAACCCTACTATAACCCACTATAAAAGTGAGGGTCTCCCTCCCTTTTATCGTTCCAAGGTAGAACCCTGGAACGATAAAAGACCATCCTGAAAAAGGATGGTCTTTTATAATAGTCAACTCGGATTCGTCTGCTTACTGGAAATTAAGCGACGATAGCAAAGTTGCTGGCATTTAAATTCAGAGCCGCAGTCGTCGCAATAAGAATACGATCAGTGCTGAAGTTACCATTAGCATCGTAGAACAACTTCCCGTTATCTGTGGCATAACCAAAGCGCACTAAGCCAGTGGCGGTCTGATTAGCCGTGAGGTTCGCGAAGGTATCCACGAGGATTGTATTAGCACTGTTAGTTGCACCCGCCACAAGGCTAACCGCCAAGGAGGCTCCCACTGCCGGAGCACCGGTAAAGGCGGCATTACTTAGGGCGAACACATCGTTATTATTTGCTACTATGCTGAAGTCAGTGATCGTGACATCATTACCGGCAGTGGCTTTATTCAAGACGAACTGGTCATTACCACCGCCACCAGTTAGGTTATCTAGATCACCGTTGCCAGTAAGGGTGTCGTTCTTGTCACCACCTGTCAGGACATCGACTAATGCACCACCAGTAATCTTGAAGGAACCATTGGTTTCAGCGGCACCATTAAAGGTTAAGGTTTTGGTGGTGAAGGAAGATGCATCAACAGTTAAAGTTGCACCACTTGCCACAAGGGTGTCCACAGTGGTGATTGTGGTGTTAAAGTCGGTGTCTTCTTTAAAGATAATCGTCTCAACGTTGGTAACACCATTGATAGCAGCAGCAGTGGCACCAACTTTAACAGTTAAGGTGTCATTGCCATCGTTTCCATTGAGGTTAACAAGATTAATCTGATTTACTTCCGCCGTCAAGGTGAAGGTGTCATTGGTTTTGCCGCCGACAATCTGGGTTATATCACTGTTTTTGCCGAGAGTCAGGGTCAGTTCCCCAGTAAAGTCAGTGGCATCCAGTCGATTAGTCCCGTCAAATACATCGATCTTGCCGTCAATGGTTAGGTTCTTGTCCCCAGTAATGACGAAGTTGCTCTGGGTTTGATTGAGAGCAAGGGTATTCAGGGTTGTATCAGCGTTAGACAGGACACTGTCAGCTTTAACGACTAGGTTGACCTTGCTTTTATCAAATAAGTTGGCCGCAATCGAGGCACCCGCAGTTGTCCCGTTCAGGTTAACGGTGAGATCCTTGCCACCTACAGTCTCTTGTAGGGTTAGATTGCTGGCGTAACCAGCCACAAGATCGATGGCGTAGTTATTAGCATCAACGATTGTTAAATCACCTTTGACCACCTGTACTTGTTTGGCTTTGCTAATGTTTTGCAGTAGGACGGTAGCACCAGCAGCACCAGAGAATTGGATGGTCTCAATGTTTTCGATGTTCGGAGTGACAAAACCAACAATCTGGGCGGTCAGTACGTCGTTATCACTGGTGCTAGGGTCTTGAACGAAACTACCATTGAGGAAGGTCAAAGCACTAACCTTATCATTGGCTGTACTGAGAAACTTACCTTCGGGAGCGACTTTGCTGTTAGCGGCAGCTGTCAGTACGGCTCCATTATCTAGCAAGGTGAAGGTAGTACCCGTGCCACCACCGATGGTATCTCTCACGGCTTGAGCGGTAAGCAGTTCGGCAGCTGTAACCGAGGCTGGATCAGCTGTTACGGTGCTGATAACATTCCAAGAGGTATCGTAGAGAGCCTGATCGAAGGTGGCAATACCTGCCTGAAAGAACTGCTGGGCGAAATCAAGAGCTACTTCTGCCCGGTTGAGCAGGGCCTGTTGAATTGCAGGGGGCTGGAACTGGTTAAGGACGATGGGAAAATCCAGAATATTAGGGATGCCGTTGCCATCGCTGTCGGCGGGACTACCGTCGGAATTGGTTAGACTGAGCCATTCAACCCAGTAGTCAATCTCGGCGGGGTCTAAATCGGCTTCTTGTAGGCCGTAGGCATTGTTAAAGACCTCTAGAACGTACTGCTTTCTGGTAGCATCGGTGGCGGCTCCAGGGGCAGCCAAGAGGGGATAGGTTTCTTTGGCCGCATCCGAATTGGCGAAAACAAGAACCGTTTCTTCCCAGCTTAGGGATGTCAAGCTAGGGTTAGTCTGCCACAAGCTAATGTCAGAGGCTGACGGAGCTTGGGAAGCATAAAGAATATTTAACGAAGCGTACACTTCTTGACTGATTGCCATGTTTTTAATCTCAACTCCTCACGGTTATGATAATTTGAGTCCGTCCAGAGGTCGGGGGACCCTAACGGCTACTCGGATAAAATTATAACAAGTCTTTCCCGTTTGGGCAAGTAGAAATCCTGTGGACATAAAAAAGTTATTCCTTGGACAGTCTGAATGGTGGCTTGACCCCCAGTTTTTCCTGCGGGAAAAACTGGGGGTAGGAAAAGCCCTCTTAAGTATGGCTCAGTTTCCCCTTCCCGAAATAGTGATCTAGGGACTGTTTAATCCTGTCCCTTGCTCTCCAACTTGGTAAGCTAAACGGCGCTTAACCTGCATGATCCAATAGCTATAACCCTTTTGGAGTCTATATCGGTGATCCGAAGTAAAAGCCGTTTAGCTTACTTGGTCTATCGGATATCTGGGAAGAAAATAGACTGTTCTTCTTTTCCCTCGCACGGCAAGGACTAGACGGGTTAGGAAAGTCAAGACACTCTAGTTCTCATAGTACCAAATCGGGGCAATACCGGCTTGAGTATTTACAAAAATACAATCTAATGTGGTTAGCACTCCCCCTTGATTGCGATAGGAATCGGCCACATCCCAAAGCCGAAAATTAAAAGATAATAACCAATCGGCGATTTCGGTTAAGAGGGGAGTTTTTTTGCCATAGCCCCGATAGAGCCAGCATTCGAGAAAGAGAATATCGACTTTAGGTAGGGTTTTAACGGCCCCTTTAAGTATAGACAACTCCGAGCCTTGGGTATCAATTTTGATCACTTGGGGATGGGGTAAACCAAGTCGGGCAATTGCGTCATCAATTGTTAACATTTGCACCGAGATGGGGGTGATGGGCTGACTCTCATCACCGGTTTGCAAGAGGCTACTGCTCACCACGTCCGTGGAAACATTCATCGTCACCTCGCCGCAGGTTTCACCTAGGGCGTATTTATACAGATGAAAGGAGGGATAGACTCGCAGGATTTCTGAGATTAATTCCCGATAGTCGCTGCTGTAGTCGATGAGGGGTTCAAAGAGATAAAATTCAGCTTCCTGCAGCACCTGTTTGATATAGTAGGACCAGCCACTATTAGAAGCACCCACATCAAAGATCACCCTCGGGGTGTAACCTAGGTTTTGTAGTCGTTTAAATACCTGTCGATCCAACTGGAGGACTTGAGGATCTAAGTCATCAAGCATTTTTTGGTAATCAGACCTTAATTGCAGTTTTTCAGAGTTCATATCCTTTGAATTACTTCGGGTTTATCTTTTTCGGTACAATTTCATCCCATAAGTGCCTGTATCTAACTGTTCTCCTGTATCGTACCACTGGGGGAGTGAGTCGCCAACAATTTCTGCTAATCCGGGATTCCAAGATGCTCTAGCACTGGCCCTAGGATCAATGACAATTAATGAAAGATTATCCCTATCCTCTGGTGTCATCTGCCCATTATAAAGGGGGAAATAAACTCGTTTAGCCCGAGACTTGAGGGCGTAGAATGTTTGAAAATCAGCGTAAATATGATCCTCATGATTGATTTTGTTGTCAAGAAAGTTTTGTACTTTAGTGTAGTCATTCTTTTCCCATTGTTGTAAGGTAATTTGCGCTAGGGAAGGTAGTCCTAGTAAGTTGGCATACAATAATAAAACCAAAAAAGCTATACTAATAATTGTCGTCTGAATTTTGCCCTTATTTTTTTCTAAAATATTATTAAAACTCCAGCAGATACAAATGATTAAGGGAAACATCGACATCCAACTATAATAAAGTGGATATTTCCCCAGAAAACACATAGTAGTTGGTATGGTAATAACGGTGATCAAAGCAAAAAAGGAAGGAGAACGCCACCGGAAAGATTTGGTCAATAGTTCATAAAATATCAAGATGATCAGCAGTAGTGACAGTGGGGGAAAAGACGCATCTCTCAAGCAACCACCACAAATATAATCTTTGTCAAAAAGTTTGCTCACTCTGGAAAATATTATATCAATGACACTTCTGTTAAGGTTGGCATTGGCAACACTCTGACCCAAAGTCAGACTAACAAAATCATCCCAAACACCATTAGTTGAGTAAAGTGCATAAAGAAATAACATTCCTAAAATAAACCCCCCGCCTAGAGCGACAAATTCCCGCCAAAATCGCTGAAAGTTGAAAAGGAGTAGGATAACGCCAAAAATTATGGCAAAGACCACTGCTGACAATCCAGAAAGGGGAAAGAAAAATCCAATAATTGTCATAGTAAGCCATCGGATTTTAGCATCTTTTATTAAAAAAGCCCCCAAAACCAGTGCTGATAAGAAAATGCAGGAAGTGTCGTACCTTCCCGATATATAAATCAAGGTAATTCCTGCTGGCAAAAGACAACTAACCACTAGGATAATTCTTAGCCAAGAAAACTTAATTAAAGGCAATTTCTTGATAAATAACCAGATTACAGTGATGCTAAGAAGCATTAACACATAATTAAAAAGCCTAACTTTTTCAATACTAAATCCCAAAACTTTTATCCATAAAGCCAGCAAAACTGTATAAAGAAAAGAAGTGCTAACATGGAATTCCTGAGCATTTTGATGATACCAAGCAGCCGAGGTAAAACTGTCGTATAAAGCTAGATTAGCTGCTGGTTCTGCCAATACTACTTCATCTATCCACACGGGTTGTAATCTAGGTCCAAAGAATATGCCTACTAGCAAAAAAGCAATTCCCAAACCGATGAGAATCAAAATTTCACTGGTTAAGGAAATATTTTTTTTCATAATCATTACTCACCTAGTTAGTTAGTTTGTGAAAAAAAATGATTGACACCTAAGTTTCTAGGCTGAAAAATAAGTAGCTGGCATAACGGAAGCAGACCAAAGTAAGGCTTGATGGAAGACCTGATAATCTTGGAAAAAGAAAACATTGCCCCAAGAATTGTCGAGGGAATAGGCAGAATTACAGTAATAACTAACGTCGGAACTGCCCCAAATACGATAGATGACTAGATGCCAATGATAATCTCTTTCTTTCATGGCCTTGACTAAATCCGGTAATTGATTCATCGCTCCCGAACGACCAAAGGGGAAATTTTGATCCCAAAATTCCGCAACTACCACGGGATAACGATAGTTGCCCATACCTTTGATTACTTCTAAATCAAAGCCTTCTGTGTCAATTTTAACCAAACCAATATCTTTAGGTAATTCCTCGGCATCCTGGAGACTAGCTAGGGTTTTAACAGTAACGGGAATAGTATCGGTAAATACTAAACCTTCGGAAAGAGAATGCTTAGTTAAACTGCTATAAAAGCTGGCATCTTGATAGGTGTTGTCTGGGGTTTCATCGGTTGCTATATGGAGTTCTTGGGTTTGATTTTCGGAACCGAGAGCAAAGGGAAAAAGCCGAAAGTTAGGATGATCACCGAGGCGATTTTTGAGCTTATCGATTACAGCAGGAAAAGGTTCAAAGGCATAAACTTGATAACCAGCTTGTAGGAGACGACTAGAAACATCGCCTCGATTAGCGCCAATATCTACTGCAAGACGATGGGGAAGATAGGAATATAAATAAGTCATTAATTCGATGTCTAAATCTTGAAAATATTGTTGATCCGTAATGACTTTATATTTTTGAGAGTGAATATCTTCAAAGATTTGGCGGTTGTCTTCGCTGATTTGATGGATATTTTCTTGTATTTTTTGTATGGTTCCAAAAACAGCATCACTTTGCTGTTGGTAAGCTTTATAAATTCCCTGGAAAGAATCGAGAATTATATCATTATGTTTTTGGGAGTCTTGTCGCACATCGCTGGCTATTTTTTGGAAAGTGTCGAGAGTTGATTCGTGCTGTTTTTGAGATTGGCTGTGATTTGTCTGGAGTTTTTCCGTCAAGACTTGAATATTTTTAATTATATCTACGGAAAATTTGAGCAAGAAGGCTTGATTTTCCAGTGATAAA
Source organism: Microcystis sp. LEGE 00066 (assembly GCF_015207925.1). Classification (NCBI taxonomy): domain Bacteria; kingdom Bacillati; phylum Cyanobacteriota; class Cyanophyceae; order Chroococcales; family Microcystaceae; genus Microcystis; species Microcystis sp. LEGE 00066. Next base: position 9,286 of record NZ_JADEVX010000029.1, read on the forward strand.
TCAGCCTTTCGCTTGGCTTCTGCATTTTCTTGTCGGATTTGCTCCGTGGAGTTATTAAGTTGCTCAACCTTAAAATCTAAGGGATCAAGCTGATTAAGTTTCTCCAGTTTCTCCAGTTTCTCCAGTTTTTGGATTTGTTCAAATTGGACATGACTGAGTGAATCAAGTTTTTCTAGAAATAAATCTTTGACTGCTTTAACTCGCTGAACTATTTTATTTTTGGCTAATAATTGTTTGATCATTTTGGCTAGTAATTGGGTAAATTGTCTTAAGCTTGATTGGGAGAATTTTCAATTTTACGGCTAGTTTCAGGAACTAACAAATCTTGACGAATAAAGACCACTTCTTTTTGGAGAAGTGTGCCATCAATGGGGGATCTCCATTCGCCGGTTTCGTCATAATAACGGAAACCAAGCTGATCCAAAAGATTAAGCATTTCATTGAAAACGAGAGCGTCCTGATCATAGCGAATAAAGGAGAGTTCAGCCACGACCAAATCTACCTGAGCGATAAATTCTTTCGCTCCTTCTAAGACGATATGCTCGGCACATTGCACGTCTAATTTTAATATTCCTCTGCCAGAAATTTGCTCATCTGTCGCCACCTGATCGAGGGTTTTTACTGCCACTGTAATCGTTTCATAGTTTCTAAAATCAGCGGGAGTGAGCAAGGAACTACCGTACAAATCGGGGGAAACTTGAAAACTTAACTGACCAGCTTGATTAGAGATGGCAATTTCTAGTAATTCCGCTTTAGGAATATTACAGATATAGTAATTTCTGGCCGATTGCTCGTATTTTGAGATTAGCGGATCGATGAGGATAAAGCGAGCTTCAGGGAATAATTGACTAGCGGTATGAGACCAAATACCGTGGGAAGCTCCCACATCAACCACAAAATCTGGCCGATATTTTTGCCCTCGTAAACGTCGCATCACTTGATAGACTTGAGCATAATCTTTATAAATAATTGAGGGAACGGGGGGTTCAATAAAGTGAACTAAATCGATCGGCGATCGAGGTAAAATTGATTCAAATCTGTCATCGGCTGCCTGTTCTTTTTCTAGGGACTGCCACACCCATTGATCGATACCTTGATCCGAGAATCTTGCCGCTACTTTAACGGCATTTTCTCGCATTCTTTGCTGATTTTCGGGTTTAAGAACGTAGTCCACGGCTGCTGCCAAACTTTCAGGTGTATAATCACAAACCACACCAATTTGAAAGCGATTAATAAAGTTAGCCGCCGAGGTTTTATTACTGCCTAAAAGAATTACTGGGGTGTTAGCGGTGGCGAGGTTAAAAATAATTCGGCCGGGTAAACTAAGGCGAGACAATTCTGTCCGATCATCTCTTTCGTCCATGGTTCCCGTGGGAACAATAACAAAGGGATATGCTTGTAGTTGTTGTCCTAGTTGTTCTTCGGGATAAAGTCCTTGACTATAAAGTCCCCATTTTTCTAATTCTGCGGCAGATTCTTGGAGCCAATAATAGTTAGAATTGCCATACCAATCTAGTTTAATTCCTGCTCCTTGAATACTCTCTAAAAGAGATTGGAACCATTGGGGACTCCAAATGCTCCCTAATAAAGCTCCCCATTTTTCTTGACAGCGTTGGGGAGAAACTTCGGCAACTTCACTATTAATGAGACGGTGGGGAACGATCGCCGGTAGGAGCCAAAATTTGTAGCCGTACTTATTCTCGTAAGCGTCGCGGAGTTCGGGATGGGTGGCAAAACGAACGGAACATTTGCTTAAAAACTCTTTCATCAAATCATCGGGAATCTCCTGAACGCAGATATTCTGATCGTCCATGATGTAGGTGGCAAGGGGAACATTAAATAACTCCTTAATAGCGATCGATGTCAGCAGATCGCTGGCATAGTAAGGGACACAAAAAACGCTCTCAATCTGGTTGTGTCCAAGGGTTTTTAGCACTGACTGAAAGACTTGCGCTCGCGATAGTTCCTGGTGATCAAGAAGAAGACTGAAAGCGCCAAAATTCTGTTCACCACCGTAGTGATCAGCGGAACGTATGGAAATAATTTGACGATTATCGGGAAAGATTCTTTTTACTAGGGCCCCTGTGCCGTGCTGTTGATTGACTTCACAGGGGGTAATGACAGCATTGCCGCAGATGTAGTGGTTCTGGAAGATAGCAAAGCGATCATCGATGGGTTGTCCCTGTTCTAATGATCGCCAGAGCCAATCATCAAAATGATCGGCTTTTAAGCTTTTGGCTAATTGATGACTAGCCTGACGAAGTTTTAGTTGATAGTTATAGGTGCGGAGTTTGGCGATTTCTGTTAAGAAATTTACGGCCGCATAATCACAGACAGAACCGAGATTATACTCTTGCACAAATTTAGCTGCAGCACTATCCTTCTGACCGACCACCAGAATGGGGGTGTTAGCGGCAGCAACGATAAAAGGGATGCGGGAGGGTAAGCTCAAATAGGAGAATTCTGGCCGATCCTGTTCTTCTGGGGAACTGCCAGTGGGAACAAGAGCAAAAGGAGCTTGACGTAGGCGGTTAATTAGGTCAGCTTGGGGACAGTACCCTTGAAAGAAAATTCCATCCTGCGCTAATTCTTCCTCTTGGAATTGCAACCATTGACGATTGGGATTACCATACCAATCAATTTTTATTTGGGATTCCCGACATAACTGACGTAGTTTTTCTAACCAATTCTGAGACCAAATATTACCAATTAAAATACCTCGCCCCATCAGATTAGGCATGACAATTTCAGGGGGAAACAGATAGCTTTCGACGAGGGGAGGGATAAACCAGATTTTCTGCCCATATTTTTTTTCATAGGCTTGGCCCAAGGGCAGAGAAATGCCTAAAATTAAATCGCTGCTATCGAGTAATTTCTGAACTGCTTCATCGTCAACGCCATCAACATAGACATTCTGATCATCCATCAGGTAGGTACAAATGGGGACTTGAAAGAGAGATTTAATCGCTATGGCTATATAAAAATCCTCGATAAAGTAGGGAATTACTAAGACTCTTTTCGGTTTTAAATAAACAAATAAATTTTGAATTTTTACTAAAATTTCCCCGTAGGAACAACCGCGCACATCTAGACAGAAATTCTGGACGCCAAAATCTTGATCTCCTCCGTAGAGATTGGTGGTTCGTAAGGAGACTATCCGAACAGTATCAGGGAAAATTCTCTTTAAAAGAACCCCGACACCGTGATTCTCATTGATTTCGTTTGAAGATACTATAATATCATAACTTTCTTGGAATTTGTCGGCAAAACTATTTAAGTCTTGTAACGACAAACTAAGTTCTTTTTGTAGTTCCTGATAAGAAGTGAGCATAATGATTAATTTTAATAGGCTTTAACTATAGACATTCCATTGACTCTGAGAGGTTTTCTCTGAAAAACAAGGTATAAACTCGTTTCGCCTACGGCCTCGTCATTAAGATAACTGCCGTATTTTTTCTTGGTTATCCCTCAAGAAATTTTATATTTTTCGATATACCCTGTCAAGTTCATTCTCATCCATCCCACAAAACCGAGATTGATCCTTGCAGGTCTTAATGTTTTAAGATTGTTCATCTCCTTTTTACTGACTTCGGCAACTGCTCTCACAATGACCTTTTGATATCACTTTTTGTTTCCCCATCGGGAATTATCATCTTGCCTTGGCAGACCAGAACTGATGCACCACCCAGAGAAACTTCCGTGATTGACCGGTTATTTTTCTGAAACTTTAATTGTATGTTGCTGGGTCTGCCCATTTCCACTCCTGAGATTATCTTCCATTGATTCATCCCTTCCCTAGAAGATTCTAATCCCCTTAGTTTGAGAATTCCGAGACTAATTTGGGGCAGTATAGCACTAGGATAATCTTATGGAACCCTTCTGTCATTTTTTGCCAGAAAAGGGAGAGATGAGCCAATAAAAGCCCATCTCTTGGTAATTTATCGCTCTACCTTACTGACAGCCAAGAAGACTTTACTTGTTACCATTACCCTGCATAGCTAAAACCGCATCGCGTAGTTTATCTGGCACTTCTTGCAGGTGATCCTCATCCCACTGGAAGAAACCAACCCCCATAGTCAAAGAACGCAATTCAACGATGAAATCGTGCATTTCCGCTTGGGGGAGATAGGTTGTTATCTGATCCCAACCTTTCCACTCCGCAGAAGCTTCAAAACCCTGAATTTGACCGCGTTTACCACTGATTAACTGTAAAACCTTGGCGGTGTATTCTGAGGGAGCGAGAACCGTCACCGATAGAATGGGTTCTAATAAGACCGGATGACATTTAGGCAGTCCTTCCGTCATCGCTAGACGGGCCGCTTGTTTAAAAGCTTGTTCGGAACTATCGACACTGTGATAGGAACCATCGGTGAGAGTAACATCAATATCCACCACGGGGAAACCCAACGGACCATGACCGAGATATTCCCGCACTCCCGTTTCCACCCCGGGGATATACTGTTTGGGGACGACACCACCGACAATGGTTTCATGGAATTGGAAACCTTCCCCCCGGCCCAGGGGTTTAATATCGAGGTACACATCACCAAAAGCACCGTGGCCGCCGGTTTGGTGTTTATAACGTCCGTGGGATTTGGTGCTGGCCTTGATCGTTTCCTTGTAGGGAACTTGGGGTAAATGGGTGGTCATCGGTAGATTATACTTGCGCGCTAGGCGATCGAGAGCTACTTGCAGATGAATTTCTCCCTGTCCCCAAAGAATCACTTCTTTAGTATCACCGTGTTGTTCCCAGTAGAGGGAAGGATCTTCTTCGATCAGTTTCGTCAAAGCTGAACTTAATTTAACTTCATCCTTGCGATTTGCGGCGGCAATAGCGAGAGCAAAGACGGGTTTAAGCTGTAATCCTCTGGGAAGATCGGGTTTTTGACTGCCGCTGCTAACCACGTCTCCGGTGCCGATTCCTTCCAAACGACCGAGAGCGATAATTTCCCCCGCTTGGGCCTGCTGTAGGGGTTGTTGTTGTTGTCCCATGAGACGATAGATACCACCAATCCGCACACCGTTCAAGGCCATGCCATCGTTAAGGGTTCCCTGCCAGATTCGCCCTAGGGAGAGGCGACCGCCCTGGGGAGTAAAATAGGTTTTGAGGATTTGTACCACTGCATCTCCATCCGCACTGGGATCGAGACCGCGACGGTTGGCGGTAATTGTCGGGGCCGGTGTTTCTTCCACTAAAGCGGTGAGGAGATGACGCACACCATAGTCCCGTTCCGCCATACCGAAGAACACGGGTACTATCTGATCGGCTCCCAGTTCTTGTTTTAAGTCTTGGAGAATTTCTTCCCGGGAGGGGTTAATATCTTCGAGGAGTTCTTCTAAAAGATGATCGTCAAATTCGGCGATCGTTTCCAGCATTTCTTGTCGAGCAATCTGTTCTTCTTCCTTGAGGTGGTCGGGTAAAGCTACAGGGTCGGCGGGACTGTTAGCATGGTAATGATAAGCCTGTTCGTTGATTAAATCGATGAATCCGATAATTTCGTTGTTCTGACGGATAGGATATTGCTGGGGAACGAGGGGACGACTAGAAACGGATTTGAGAGCTTGTAGGACTTCGTTAAAGTGACTATTACAGCGATCCATCTTGTTGATGAAGATTAGATGCGGAATTTCCCAATCATCGAGGAATTTTAGCAAGGGAGCCAGGGTGAGAACTCGATCGACTACTGGTTCACAAACGATAATAGCAGCACCGGCCCCGACGAGGGCATTATAGGTTTCACTGGCAAATTCGATCGAACCGGGACAATCGAGAAAGGTAAAATTTAGGTCTTGGTATTGACTGTGGGCAACGGAAACTTCTACACTCATCTGTCGATCCCGCGCTTGCGTGGAACTATCACCAACGGTATTGCGATCGCTGATTTTGCCTTTTCTGGTGATCGCTCCTGTTACGAAAAGTAAACTTTCCAGTAAGGAGGTTTTTCCACTGGAGTAGGGGCCGACAAGGGCCACATTACGCGTGTTTGCTCCGATACTTTGATTCATACAGATACCCCCAACAATGATTTAGTGATTAGTTGTGGCGATTGGACGATATTTACACTCGATCGCCCTTGGGAAATATACTGTCATAGCACTGAAAATTACTCTCAGGACGTATTTAGAAGTGAAAGGCCTGTCTTGCCATAATTTTGCCCAGTGCTACAGGTGTATTCTTTCCCACTCTTCACCCTAACTCAGTCTCAAGCATTACATTCCATTCTCGCAATCTCTTGTAAAATCTTGCCTACTTTTAGTTAAGGAACTTGAATAAATGTTAACTAGGGTTTGCTAAATAAGTTTTTCATGGGTGTGGGGTGTGGGGTGTGGGAAATGGGGAAATGAGGAAATGGGGAGAATAAATAAAAATAATCTCCTGTCTCCTGAATCCTGAATCCTGAATCGGAGTCTCCTACCTCCAGGAAAAATTTTTTCAGCAAATGTTAACTAAGCTGTTAACTATCGACAGTCTTTTTCATCAACCGGATTCACAAAAACGAGAGGCAGCCTGATATAGTGAGAGGTCGGGATGATGTTTATCAAGCAATTTTTATGTTGAAAGCTGGAATCGTGGGACTGCCAAATGTGGGAAAATCGACCCTATTTAACGCTCTGGTGGCTAATGCCAAGGCCGAGGCCGCTAATTTCCCTTTTTGTACCATTGAACCGAATGTGGGTGTGGTATCCGTCCCCGATGAACGTCTGGAGGTTTTGGCTAAAATCTCTAATTCTGAGAAAATCGTGCCGACGCGGATTGAATTTGTCGATATCGCCGGATTAGTCAAGGGTGCGAGTCGAGGGGAAGGATTGGGTAATCAATTTTTGGCTAATATCCGGGAAGTGGACGCGATCGTTCATGTGGTGCGCTGTTTTGATAATGATGATATTATTCATGTTTCCGGTTCCGTGGATCCGGCCCGGGATATCGAGGTGATTAATCTAGAGTTAGCTCTGGCGGATTTGGGACAGGTGGAGAAGCGGGTGGAACGTTTACGGAAACAGGCGAAAAATAGCAAGGAAGCCGCCGAAGAATTGGTTATCCTTGAAAAAATCCTAATTTGTCTTAATGACGGTATTTCGGCGCGAAAAGTGGATTTAAGCAAAGAGGAAGAAGAATTAATTAAAAATCTCGGTTTATTGAGTCGTAAACCGGTTATTTATGCCGCTAATGTGAGCGAAGATGATCTGGCCACGGGTAATGATTGGGTAGAAAGTGTCCGTCAAATTGCCCAAGAGGAACAGGCCAAAGTTGTGATCGTTTCTGCTCAAGTGGAATCGGAATTGGTGGAATTGTCGGAGGAAGAAAGAAAAGATTTTCTTGGTTCTTTAGGAGTAGAAGAAGGGGGATTAAAATCTTTAATTCAAGCTACCTACGAGTTATTAGGACTGCGTACCTATCTCACCACCGGTCCCCAAGAAACCCGCGCATGGACGATTATTTCTGGGATGAAAGCACCCCAGGCAGCCGGAGTTATTCACTCGGATTTTGAACGGGGTTTTATTCGTGCAGAAACCGTGTCTTATCAGGATTTAGTTAATAGTGGCACGATGAGCGCAGCCAAAGAAAAAGGTTTAGTCAGAAGTGAAGGCAAGGAATACATTGTTCAAGAGGGTGATGTTTTACTATTCCGTTTTAATGTATAGCTAAAATAAGTCAGGTGAGTGTCACCCACCTGATCAAAAGGCTGAATAATTGGCGTTATCAAATTGAAAGATGCTCCGAATTTCTGTCATCAACAATCTCTCAGCTTTTTTCACTCACTTTGGTTAACATTAAACTTAATTTTTTATCTCTTGACATACTCTAATTTAGATTCTATAATTAGGTATAGGGGCAAGTTCTTGTTTAATCAAGATGGCGATGATCTCTGTCCACTAAAAGACTGGTTTGCTAGGAATGCAGTCGAGGCTAAAAATATTCTATCTATTCAACAACCCGCAACCAGAAACGTTCAAATCAAGCGCAGTAAATGAAAGAGCAAGGATTGTTATTTTCCGAAGATAGCCTGTTACCTGAAAAACTCCCCCAAATTCAGGAATTACGACCTTCTAACAATCTTGCAGCAGTTTTTGAAGAGTGCCATAATTATATTTACGCCAACGAAGGAATGCTCAAAGACAAGATTTTTCACGAGATGGTTAAACTAATCATCATCAAACTTCATGATGAAAAATCTGCCAAGCAATCTGTAAATTTTGGCGTTACAGCAAGTGAATATAAAGCCATCGTAGCGAATAAGTCCGATGAATTTATGTTGCGTCTCAGTCAATTATTTACCTCCATCAAAAATCATTATCGGGGATTTTTCACCGATGAAACATTCAAGTTAAAACCTTTGACTCTTGCTTATATTGTAGGCAGGTTACAGTACATTAATTTAACTAAAACATCTGGCGATATAAAAGGGGAAGCCTTTCAGACTTTTGTAAATAGACACCAGCGTGGAGATAGGGGAGAATTTTTTACCCCTCACCCAATTGTCCGCCTTGCGGTTGAAATGATAGACCCCAAACCAAACGAAAAAATTATAGATCCTGCTTGCGGAAGTGGTGGTTTTTTAATTCAAGCAATAAACCATGTTCGGCAAAATAACCCGGAGTTTAATATAGCAACTTTTGTACAAGAAAGTATTACAGGAATTGAATTTAATCCCGATGTCGCCCTTTCGGGAATGATTCGTTTAGTTTTTGAAGGTGGCACAGGTTCAGAAATTATCTGCACTAATGCGCTTATCGAAGATGAAAAATTAAATAATTCTTTTGATGTTATCTTGACCAATCCTCCTTTCGGAAATAAAGGCAAAGTAGAAGACCAGAAAATTCTTCAATCATATCTTCTTGCCCGTAAATGGCATAAATCAGCGTCCAATAGTTGGGAAGCTTCCCCAACCATTTTAGCGGGTCAGTCGCCCGATATTTTATTTATTGAGAAATCTATAAAATTATTGCGGGCAGGTGGGCGCATGGCAATTGTTCTGCCCGATGGTCTATTACAAAATATCTCTAATGGACCGATTCGCCATTGGTTGCGCTCCCAAACAAAAATATTAGGGGTTGTTTCCATACCGCCGGAAGCATTCGTACCCTACGGTACAGGAATCAAGACATCACTTTTAGTAGTTCAAAAATTACCAGCAAACAATGATTCTTGTTTTATGGCACAAATCAAAAAAATAGGCTATGACGTTAAAGGACAAACAATATATAAGCGCAACCAGTCGGGAGTTATAGCCCGAACAAAATCAGGTTTGCCAATAGTTGACGATGATATAGATGATATTTCTCAATCTTTTAGGTCATTTATCAATGGGGAATTTGCACAAAACAGCGATTGTATTTATACAGTTAAGAACACCCTGCTCAATTCGAGACTGGATGCCGAACATTATTTACCCAATGACCAAAAATTATTAGAACATCTAAAATATATTGGTGCGAAACCTTTAGGTGAAATTACCGATATTTTGAGAGATGCGGCTGATTTTCGTTTAGCTAGGGATAGTGAAATTAGATATATCGCTATTTCCGATGTTGATTATCGTACAATGCAAGTTGTTTCTCAACAAATAATTAAGGCACATGAGGCTCCATCTCGCGCAACTTATAGATTGTACAAAGGTGATATTATTACAGCAATTTCAGGAGCAAGTACAGGAACACCACGCCAAGCAACAGCCCTAATCACGGAAGATGAAGACGGAGCAATTTGCTCAAATGGATTTTCAGTATTAAGAAATATTCGGGGAGTCGAGCCTTTGTTTTTATTAGTATATATGCGAACAGACTTGTTTTTGCGTCAGATTAAAAGGTACATGACAGGTCATGCCATTCCTACTATTTTAGTAGATGATTTGTCTAAAGTTTTAGTGCCTATTCCACCCAAATCTGAACAGCAGAGAATCGCCAAAAGTATTGCTGAAATTCAAGCAATTAGAAAAGAAGCGTTAAAAGCAAGTGAGAATGTGGTTAACGAAATGAGTCTTTTACTTGGCCAATTTGAGTAAGGCAAAAAGCAGGTTAAGCTTAGAACAAGTCTTAAGTAGGTAGGCGTTAAAAATCATCAGACACCCCTCTTATCAAGGGGGGATCAAAGACAAAATCTATCTTCAATTTAATTAAAACCACTTACTTAATACTAAATCCGGTTATTAAAAACTGATTATTTATTCACCCTTTTGTCTGTCCTGATATGTAGCCTATATTCAACGAATTTAGTATGAGTCGCTAGTCGAGGAGAAAAATGTAAAGATTTATTAAATTGTAACTTTTAATACAATCTTGCTTCAAAACCTTGCGTATTCATCGGCCCGCGTCCTGTAGGGGCGAAGCATTCGAGCAATAACCTATCGGTGAAACCGTAGATTTTCTATCCGAATGCTTCGCCCGTACTTTTTCAGCAAGCCCTATTCATTGATTTTTTTGATCCAATGGCAACTTTTACATCAATAGGATCAAATTCAATGAGTATGGTGATTTTGTGCTACAATAGAGGTCTATTAAAAGTAAAAAAACAATCAATTACCATGAATAGCAAGACAGAAATCACTATTCAAGTTCCTTTAGAAATTGCTAGATATTACGCTAAAATTAAACCCAATGACCGAGCGAACATAGAAAACAAATTAACTGAAACTATTCAATTAGAATTAGAAAAATATCGTCAAAAAGCAGCGGCGAGATTATCAACGATTATGGATCAAGCTAGTGATGAAGCAGAAGCTAACGGATTAACTCCAGATATTTTAGCCTCTATTTTAGAACAAGATGAATAAGCCACGATTTGTTTTTGATGCTAATGTGATTGTTAGTGCTTTTTTATTTAAAACCAGTTCACCTCGTTTGGCTTTAGAAACTGCCAAGAATCAGGGCATAATTATCTTATCTGAGACGGTTCTTGATGAACTTAGCAACGTTTTATCTCGTCCTAAATTTGACCGCTATTTAGCTAGGTTAATTCGCCAAGAGCTACTAGAAACATTAGTGGCATCATCTTTATTAGTGAAACCGTCAGAATCTGTCAATGAGTGTCGAGATGCCAAAGATAATAAATATCTAGAGTTAGCAATTAGTGGTCATGCGGAATCTCTTATTACAGGGGATGAAGATTTGTTAGTCTTGAACCCATTTAGAAACATTAAAATCATCACTGTATTAGAATTTTTGGAGACTTATTCCGTCACCTGATGGGGTTTATAGGGAAGTGGGGGGTGGGGAGAAACAATTCATAACTTGAGAGTTAATCACATTATTAAAAACGGATTAGGTGTAGGGCTAATTCCGGAATTAGCCCTACAATAGGCGTTGTTATTCTGATCTGACAACGCCGATAAATCAACAGGGATTCTCAATTTGCCCGGGAAATGTGGGTCGCCAGGGCCGCCGATTGTAGGATGGGGGTAGTGGTGACGGAATCCGTCGCTAGGGTAAAGAGAGGATTGGAAAGGATACCAGCTAGGGAAGTGGCCACTAGGGAGAGGACAATACCCACCTGTAGGGGACGCATCCCGGTAAGAGTCCAATTGATAACGGGGTAATTTTTCACCGCATCGGACATCTCTTGGGGTTCCTTGACCACCATCATTTTGACCACACGGATATAGTAGTAAATCGAGGCCACACTGGTGACTAAACCAACGAGGACGAGGGCATAAAGTCCCGCTTGCCAACCGGCCCAGAATAGATAAATCTTACCAAAGAAGCCCGCTAGAGGCGGAATTCCCCCCAAAGAGAGCAGACAGATGCTTAAACAGAGGGTTAGCAGCGGATCTTTCTGGTAGAGTCCCGAATACTCAGCGATCTGATCGGTTCCAGTTCTGAGAGCAAAGAGAATCACACAGGCAAAAGCCCCTAGGTTCATGAACAGGTAAATTAACAGATAGAAAATCATGCTAGAGTAACCCGCGTCAGTACCGGCGGTTAAACCAATCATGACAAAACCCGCCTGACCGATCGAGGAATAGGCTAACATCCGTTTCATGCTAGTTTGGGCTAAGGCGACCACGTTGCCGAGGATCATGCTCAAAATGGCTAGGGCAATAAAGATAAACCGCCATTGTTCGCTGACGAGACCGAAAACCGTCACTAATAGGCGAATTGCTAGGGCAAAACCGGCCGCTTTGGAACCTACCGAGAGGAAGGCCACCACGGGAGTGGGTGAACCTTCGTACACATCAGGGGTCCACTGGTGAAAGGGAACCGCCGAAATTTTGAAAGCGATACCGGCAATCACAAAAACCAATGCGATCGCTAAGGTCAGGGACTGACCACCGTTAACAGCGGTTAATTTTTGGGCAATGGCACTTAAACTGGTTTCACCTCCGGATAAACCGTAGAGAAGGGAAACACCATAGAGGAAAATCGCCGAACTAGAAGCTCCAATTAACAGGTATTTTAAAGCGGCCTCGTTCGATCGAGGATCCCGCTTCATGTAACCGGTCATTAGATAGGAGGAAATACTGAGCATTTCTAGGGAGATGAAGATCATCACCAATTCACTAGCGCCAGATAGGAACATTCCCCCGAGGGTTGCGGTGAGCATAATGGCTAAAAATTCCGCTAGGGAGGTTCCCGCTTGTTCCACATAACGGATAGACATCAGCACTGTGGAGGCGGTAGAAAGAGCAATAATCCCCCTAAAGACGATACTGAGATTATCCCCCTCAAAAGCCCCTAAAAAGGCCACCGGTTTCGGATTGTCCCAAGTAAAGTAGAGAGCAGCCACAGCAGCGAGCAGACCAGCGATCGCAACGTAGGGCAGCCAACTTCTGGCACTCCGTCCCACAATTAAATCGCCGATTAAAATCACCATCAGGGTAATAATCAGGATTCCTTCGGGCCAGATAACGCCGGCGTTTAGCTGACTGGCAACAAGACTAGAAAAATCCATATTGATTGAGGTTAAAGGAATTTGAAGTTAAAAAAGGCTTAATACAAGCTTAGGGCATTTGATCAGCGATTCAGTGATTAGTTATCAGTGATCACTGATCCGGTGTCAGTTTTCAGTTCACCGATAGCCGCTATCGGGTTAAAATTTCTAAAAAACCAGATAAATTTGAGATAATCTTAGCTTTTATGGGCATTATAGTTGTCTCTTGTCTTTTTTATCCTCCTGTCTCAGAGTCTCCTCTGCAAAGGGAAAATCTTTGATTTTTGCAGCAGAGCTAATTTCTGATGGTGACAACTTGTCACCGAAATGTATCCAAGTTAACAGGGAAAAAGTGAAAACTCAGGAAATCATGACATAGACTGGCATCGTTAGTTGTAATTGAAGGATTCTGGTAAAATCAAGCTAGGGAAACACCCGAAAAATCAATTGTTTTTGAGCCATCCGCTTGATTTTATTGTGGAAAAACTTTCTAGTTCGCTCAATCCTTTTCCTTTAGCGATCGCTTGAATGAGTAACGAAACCTATCTCAATCATCCTACTTTCGGTCTATTATACAGAGTGTGTCTATTAGAAGAACATCGGGAATTATTCACCACTCTTTATGCCCAACGTCTTTTTTTTCTGGTGACGGTGGGACCCAAGAAAGTCTCGTTCGATCCGATTAGTCGTTCCGATGCTCGTCTTTTAGTGGAAAACCGGCTGCGGAATTTGCGCCGGGGCAGTAATGTGCAAGAATTTAACAGTCTCAACCAAACTTATCAACAAACCTTTTCAGTCTAGTTCATGACGATCGCTAGTCGTATCGAGTCCATCCGTCTTACCCTACCCTCCTGCACGCGTCTGATTGCCGTCAGTAAACAGGTATCAAGCGATTATATCCGTCAAGCTTACCGAGCAGGGGTGAGAGATTTTGCCGAAAGTAAGCTACAGGAAGCAATCTCGAAGCAGCAAGAACTAAAAGACCTCCCAGATATTTCTTGGCACTTTATTGGGCATCTACAGGCAAATAAAGCGCGCAAAGTCCTAGAATCTTTTGATTTAATCCATTCCCTCGATAGTTTAAAATTAGCCCAAAGACTCGATCGCCTGGCCTCAGAATTAGAGATTAATCCCCAAGTTTTGCTACAGGTGAAAGTTGTCCCCGATCCCGATAAGTTCGGTTGGGACAAGGCCGAACTCATAGCAGATCTTCCCGCTTTAGTCAACTGTCAACAGCTAAAAATTCAGGGTTTGATGACAATTCTGCCCCAGGGATTATCGGCTGGGGAAAAGTTAGCCGCCTTTGAAAAAACCAGCGATTTAGCCCAAATCATCGAGAATAGCTCTAGTTTATGCCTGCCTCATCTATCCATGGGGATGTCTAACGATTATCCTCTGGCCGTCAAGGCCGGAGCCACTTTGATCCGGGTGGGAACTGGCATTTTTGGCGAGCGCATTTACTGAACCATCTGCGTAAATTCACAGAAAAAAACCCCAGAAATTTTAATCATTGGTGATAATATATCTTAAAATTACAGCGTCTAGTCTAGAAACTGGTGGTTAGAAATGAGGAATTGACTTTTTCCCAATCCCTGAAAACTATCCCCTGATAACTAATAACTGAAAAGAGGGAACTAACCGTTGCTTCCAGACGACTAAAATGACGAACCCTTAACAAAATAGTTCCCCTGTACCAAGCGAGAGCAAAGATTGTTAAAGGCCACCAAATAACCCCGACTCTAGACAAGACCACCAAAAAAAATCTTTTGAAGGACATTAGACTGTGAACAACATTTTTACCAAGCTCAAAGATTTTGTCGGTATCTCCGAACAACCGGAAGATGAAGATGAAACCGACTACGAAGAAATGAACTGGGAAAAGTCTTCCCCCCAAGATAGGGATCAAAACGAAGAAGAAGAACCCCTTAATCGTCGTCAACGCGAACCTTTAAATCTCAATACAGCCACATCTATGGGACTCAACAGAAGCAACGTGATCGGTATGCCAGGTATTAACAACAATAATGCAGAAGTGGTCGTGATCGAGCCCCATTCCTTCGAGGAAATGCCCCAAGTTATCCAAACCCTGAGAGAACGCAAATCGGTGGTTTTAAACCTCAACGTCATGGACCCGGAAGAAGCACAAAGAGCCGTGGATTTTGTCGCCGGTGGCACTTATGCAATTGATGGTCATCAAGAACGCATCGGTGAGAGTATTTTCCTGTTTACCCCCAGCTGCGTTAAAGTTAGCACCCTTTCTGGAACTATTCACGATATCGCTGATAACCCGAAAATGGCTCGTCCCGTTTCCTCCGCACCTGCTTGGGCAGCCGAAAGCAGTCGATTAGCTCAATGAATCTTTCCATAGTCCTCTCGTCAGGTTTGTCGAAGCTAGAAATCGATCAATTTATCGAGAGGATGCGTTTTTTCTTGGTAGGATAGCTAAAGCTCTCTTTTTTACTTTTTACTTTAAAAAATACTGTGTCTATTCGTTTAGGAATTATTGGCGGTGGAGTGATGGCCGAGGCCATTCTCAGCCGTTTATTAAAAAAAAATGTTTATAGTCCGGAAACGGTGTTAGTCAGTGAACCCCAGTCCCAACGGCGCAACTTTTGGGTTAATACCTATGGAGTGCAAGTCAGTGAGGATAACCGGGAAGCTGCTAGGGCAACTGAGGTGTTAATCTTAGCGGTAAAACCGCAAACTTTAGAGCAAGTAGTGAATAGTTTGCTAGGAATACCCGAAAAACCCCTAATTATCTCGATTTTAGCGGGAGTTACCCTCAATCGCTTAGAAATGGGCTTTCCCGATCGCCCCGTAATCCGGACGATGCCCAATACCCCGGCTACGGTGGGACAAGGGGTTACAGCGATCGCATCTGGTCGTCATGCGGAACCAGAACATCTGGCCGTAGCTAGAGATATTTTTGCTGCGGTAGGTTCGGTGGTGGAAGTTCCCGAGGCTTTGATGGACGCGGTAACGGGATTATCGGGATCGGGCCCGGCATTTGTGGCCCTAATGGTGGAAGCTTTAAGCGATGGTGGTGTGGCGGCCGGATTACCGCGAGCGATCGCCTCTCAATTGGCCATAGAAACAGTTTTAGGGACGGCAACCCTATTAAAAGAATCGGCCATACATCCGGGGGAATTAAAGGATCGCGTCACTAGCCCTGGGGGAACCACGATTGCTGGGGTGAGACAATTAGAAAAAGGCTCTTTTCGCTCAACTATTATCGAGGCAGTAGTGGCGGCCTATCATAGATCTAAAGATTTAGGGCGTAGTTCCGAAAAGTAATCTTTTTATCTTTTTTAACCCATAACTGATGTCTCGATCTGTGATAAGATAGGCAGCAATTCTTGTCCAGAAAAGTTATGAATAGGAAATCTGATCGTTTTGATTTAATGGCATTAATTGCTATTGCTGTTTTTTTCCTAGGAATCGTTTTCTGGAAAGTCCCGCTTGATTATCCCTATATAGTTAATTTTGATGAAGCGGTGGCTCTGGTACTTGTCTACGTCACCAAACAAGGTTATCGTCTCTACGAACAAGTTTGGTACGATCATTTATCGGGGTTATCTCTTTTACTAAATAGTTGGTTAAGACTGACAGGATTTACTATCAATGCTGCCCGCCTTATGGTGCTTTCTTTGTCCACAATTATGTTAGGAATTTTTTATCTAATTCTGAGAGTTAATTGCGGAATATTGGCCTCTTGTTTATCAGTATTTATTCTCTCAACCTGTCTCGTGTATATTACCCTGTCAACGGTAGTGATGCAGGAGTTACCCTCACTTTTTTTTACAATCCTAAGTATTTTTATCATCTTTAAAGCCGTTCAATCCACGGGTAAGCTTAAGTATGGACTCTATTTACTCAGTGCCATTGCTTTTGTTTTTTCCCTGCAAATTAAACTTTCGGTGATTACTATTATCCCAACTGTAGCTTTAATTATTTTTCTCAATCAACAGAATAGTTTTATTAAAAGAATCATTGATATTATTATTTGGTCAGTCGCTGTTATTTTAGTCTTTGTCTTGGGTTCCCTGACTATTTTTCCTTTTTCCTACGAAAATGTTATTAAATCTCATGTCAGTGTTGCCGCTAGTTTCGCTCAAGACAATCTCACCTTATGGACTCTCTTACAGAGCGCCCTACAGTACGAACCAATTTATCTAATCGTCACAGCGATAGCTATTATAGCGATGGTTTTTACTCGCAACATAATACCACTTTTACCGCCCTTGGTCTGGTTAGGTTCTAATCTGTTCAGATTTGCTACAGTCGCCCCAATTTGGCCTCATTATTATATCCATTTAATTATTCCCGCCGTTTGGATAATTGCCTTGTTTGTCGAACAGTTAAAAATTACTGATAGCCTCGGAGAATTTAGGCAAAATCGAAAAATAACCCAGAAATTAGTTCTCAAAATGCTAATTTTTCTACCCCTGTCTGGTCAATTTCTCTTTAATACCTTAAGAATAATCACCAATCGTGATCCTGGAATTAATGCCTACGTTCAATATAATAAAAAGTATAAACCTCTTTTAGCAGAAGCTGTGTTTGAAAAATTTAAAAACTCCGATAAACTTCTGTTAACCGATAATCCTCACTACATATATAAATATTTCTTGAAAACACCCCCAGAAACCGCTGTCATTACCAGAAAGAGATTTCTCAATCAGAATCTCGATGGGGATTTTATCCTAGAAGTTATTGAAAAAAGACAGCCAGATTTGGTTTTCCTCTATCGATTTGAAAAGGAATTTCTGCAATCACCAAAACTCAAGGATTATCTAGAGAAAAACTATATCCAGTTCCCCGACCAGCAAGAAAAAGGAACTCTCTTTATCAGTCCAAAAACTTGGCAAGAATATCAAAGTAAGGCTAATTAGAAATTGTGGACGGGGATTATTAACGTTTTTTCTTTTTTACCGGTTTTTGAGCCACTTTTCGAGAACTTTTGTAGGCAGATCCGATCCAATCACTACAACTATGACTCATCGCTCCTAATTCTAAACCTAGGAAAATAGCGATCGCTACCCGGGGATACTGTTGCCATAATGCGATCGCTTGCTGCGGCCACAGTCGCCAATCCCAGTCTATACCCCAGAAACTTTGCAGGATCGGAATGATCACGATCGCCGCTAGTAAAAGAAAACTACCAAGATAAAATAACCGAAAAATTGTGCCGATCAATAAACCGTGGGATAACCAACCGCGATGACGGATCATAGAACGATAGGGTAGCCACAACCAGCGCAGATAACCCCAACGTTTGTATTGTACCGAGTGGATGTCAAGATCTGGCCCAAACAGGAATCCGCTAAACAAATAACTGGCCAAGAGTAACAGGGTTAATTTACCACTGCCACTGACCAAAAAACTCGCCCCCGCAATCGGTAGCAGCAAAATTAGGGTAATGCGATCGTGAGTTCGACCAGAGGGCATCGGAAAAAAATTAACTCGCTCAAAAAAATAATATACTTTTTTGAAAATATATGTTATTCTGAGAAAGTACGAAATTAATTCGGGCGTTTAGCTCAGTGGTAGAGCGCCTGCCTTACAAGCAGGATGCCGTAAGTTCGACCCTTACAACGCCCATTTTATTAGATTCTTGTCTCGTCAAGCTCTCACTCCTGATCGCAGGTTGAGATTAAAACTATTGAGGGTAATTGCTGCTGGAACGGGAAATAGGGACTATTTGCTAGTAAGCTAGTTAGTAGGTCAGTAACTGGTTTTAATTAAATAGAAGATAGATTTTGTCTTCGATCCCCCCTTAATCCCCCCTTGATAAGGGGGGTATCTGGCAGTTTTTAACACCTACCTACTTACTAGGATTAACTCATCGCGGCACACTGGTTATATGGCCAATTGGAAATGTATTAAAAATTGTGGAGCTTGTTGTCAACTAAATCCCGATGAGCGTCCTGACTTAGAAGAATATCTGACTCCCGCACAATTAACTCAATATCTCAGCATGGTGGGGGAAGGGGGTTGGTGTATAAACTTTGATCGCCAAACCCGTCTCTGTACCATTTATGACCAGAGACCAGAATTTTGTCGTGTTCAACCCGATATTTTTGCCAAAATGTATCAAATTGCACCGGGAGAATTCGATCAATTTGCGATCGATTGCTGTCATCAACACATTGAGGATCTTTATGGGGAAGATAGCCTAGAAATGAATAGCTATCGTCAGCAAGTAGGCTAAGATTTACCCCTATCCCAGAAATAACTCAGACGGAGAAGAAAATAAGTGGTCTGGTTAGGCTCTTCTAGGTTCTGTGTGATCAGCTTAACTTACCATAGAAGCGATCGATCTTTGTGTCCTTTGTGCCTCTGTGGTTCGTTCCACCCCCTCGCTAGGAGGAATGTATCTTAGAATACATTTTACCCACCAAATCCAAGAGAGTCCTGGTTATTGTCCCGATCCTCTCCATAGCTAAACCAGTGAGCCACTTTCCGCACTTCTTAACATTCACTTAATAGTTTTTACTAAAATATTGCTTACAACCCTTTGCCAGTAAGGATTATAGCTACAATCATCGATTTTTGTCAATGTAAAGGATTGTAAACTTTTTTATCAGAAAAAATCAATTATTGAAAATGTTCTTAATAGTAGTTTCTACAATGAAGGTTTTTCGTTAAAACATCTTGGGGAATGTAAAAATATATACAAGTATATGAAGATGTGCGGAATGTCGGCAAAAATTACGGAATCGATTGTTTCCCTGTTGAGGAGAAGTCTATAGGAAACTCAAAACCTCTAGGGGTGCAGAGTTTGAGTTCAGGACAGGGAAAAACTATCATGGAAAAACCGGAAAAACAGCGCCGCAGACGCGGGATTATCCTCACCCCCACGGGACTAGAAAAATTACTTACTGCTAAACAAGAAGCGGAATATCGGGATAATTGTGGTCATCGTTTCACCCTAGAAGTCCTCAGCGAGAAAATTCTTTTAGGGGTAGATACTTTGATGAAGGTATTTGCTTGTGAATCGGGAGTGGATAAACAAACCCTGAAACATTGTTTTCAAGCTTTTAATTTAACTTTAGAAAATAGCGATTATTATCGTCCTAACTTACCAGAAACTGATACTATTAATCCTCAACTATTGCCTGAGTTACCAGAGGGACAAGTCCCCCTCAATTCCCCCTTTTATATTAACAGAAACAATCTGGAACAGACTTGTTATCAAGAGATCTTGCGCGGGGGTAGTCTGATCCGGATTAATGCGGCCAGAAAAATGGGAAAAACTTCCCTGATAACCAGAATTATTAATTATGCTCAACAACAGCAATACCATACACTTTATTTCAGTTTTCGGTTAGCAGAAAGATCAATTTTTCAAGATTTAAATCACTGTCTGCGTTGGCTTTGTGTTAGTATTAGTCGTCAGTTAGATTTAGACAATCATCTCCCACAGGATTGGGATGAATTCTTGGGGGGTAAAATTAACTGTAAAATCTATCTAGAAAAGCATATTCTCTCCCATCTCGATCACCCTTTAGTGCTTGCCTTTGATGATCTTGAATATCTTTTACCCTATCCACAGCTAGGGGAAGAATTTTTTAGTATTCTGCACCTCTGGCACGAGGAAGGCAAAAACAAACCTCTCTGGCAAAAATTACGTTTAATTGTGGCCTATTCCCCTGCACAGGAGCTTGATAAAACCTCAGATACCTATCAATCTCCTTTTAGTCTTGGTTTACCGATCGAATTGCCTAATTTTACCAGCGCACAAGTACGAGAATTAAGTCAAAGACAGGGATTAGATCAGAATTTTAACTCCGAAAAATTACGGATATTTCTAGGGGGTAATCCCTATTTAATTCGTCTTGCTTGCTATCATATTGTTCGGGGCAATTGTACCCTAGAAACCATTTTGGCTACTTCTATCGACGAGGAAAATAATATTTTTGCAGATCATCTTAAACGTTTACTTTCGCATCTGCAATACTTAAAGGGCAATTTAGCGGCTATCTTTGCTAAGGTGGTGATGGCAGAAAAAGATATAGAAATTGATTTAATTGCCGCTTTTCACCTAGAAAGTCTCGGACTGGTTCACCGACAAGGTAAGTTTTGCCGAGTCAGTTGTCCTCTCTACCGTCAATATTTTGGCGAATATTTCCGGCAACGTTCTGTTTTTTTGCCGCAAAAAACTTCTCTCCTCGCCAAAAAAATTACGCTTGCTCACTTTGATAATTCCAGAAAAAGTCGCTATGCTATTTAGTTTATCGTCCGTTAGGCGCTCGACTAACACAGGCTACGATTGTTAAAGTTATCACCATCAACATCCTCAAGGAAAATCAACAATTTCATTATGGTGGGATAGGCTTGTAGTTCCTGTGTTTTACGAATAAAACTTTTCGTACTCATCATGATCGCCAATCCAAAACCAGGTCACTGTATCCCCTGACAGCACTCCCAAAGCTCGATGACTCTTCGTTACACGCACTGACCAAATATCTTCGTCGCTGTCAATACACTTAAAATGTAACGATGGATGAAACGGATTCTCTACCCATAACCGATATGCTTTCTTGGCTCCGGCTTTGACTGCTGGCTTCAAGTCGCGATACTTCTGCCAAAATGAAGGCAATGTTGCGGAATTCATAGCTGCTCATAATCCATCGGTGCGGACAATCCTGCCGCAATCTCTTCTTTGGCTTTTCGAGCTGCTGCGACTAGATTATTCTTCGTCTGTTTAAAAGACTGATCCCATCGTTTTTCTTCTTCAATTTCTGCAATATAAGCTCGAACGTACTCTACTAAATGCTCTTGAAGCTCATCAGGCAGAGACTCAACCATCTTGATGATCGTGGTAATAGCAGGAGAGGGCATGGTATCTATCAGCGTAGTAGGTTTTCTCTATTCTACAACGTCCACCGCAAATCCAAAATGATATGATCTTTGTGTCCTCTGTGTCTGGAGTGGTTTTTATTAATGAGCCTTGATCAAAACCAAACAATTTATAATTCAAGAGCGAGGTATTTATGGGTAAAGAAGAAGAACTACTTGAACAATGGCGAGAACTGACACCGGAAAAGCAACAAAAAGTTTTACAATTTGTTCAAACACTGAAATCTAAGTCAGAAACGACAGCACCACTTAATTAGGAGTCTAACCCATGAGCGGCCCCACCATCGAAACCGATTTAGGAAAAATCCTAGACCAGATTAATCAGAATCTTAAAGAGACCAATCAGAAGCTAGACGCGCTCCAGAAAGATGTCACAGAGATCAGGATTGTTCAAGTCAGATTCGAGGCCGAAGTCAAGGGAGATCTCAAGGCATTACAGGGAGAATTCAACACCTTACAAGGTGATTTAAAAGAGATTAAAGGCTCCCAGAAGGCCCAAATTTGGGCATTAATCACCATCTTGGCAACAGCAGTTATCGGAACTGTCATCCGCTTTGTCATCACTGTTCCCCCTGTTAGCAACCCCTAACTCCCACTGCCGTGGAACAGGCTTCTAGTTCCTGTTTGATATTCAGGTAGAATTAATCATATAATTGATGCGTTACGGCGGATTGTTAATTTTGGTTTTTTGACTGGATTTGTAACCGACTAATCCACCCTACACTTTACTAATTCTTAAGATTCCCATAGTTCACCTACTTCAAAAATTTAGGAGGCTTGAAAAAATGTTAAAAAGATGGTCGCGCCGTAAAGTTTTAAAACAGTTGGGGTTAGTTACAGCCGGGAGTGTCGCTAGTGTTGTTTCTTCATGTCAGTCTATTACTCAATTTCGTCCTCAACCGATAAATCTAACTCCATTTACAGAGAAACTACCCAAGGGAGTAACACTGGAGATGGTGGGCTTACCAGCAGGTCAATTTCTCATGGGATCTCCTGACAGTGATCCCGATGCTAAAAGTGATGAAAAGCCTCAACACCAAGTTAAAGTAAACAGTTTTGCGATTGGCAAATATCCTGTGACTCAGGCACAATATCAAGCAGTAATGGAAAACAATCCCTCTCGGTTTCAAAACAATCCCCAAAATCCGGTAGAACAGGTTACTTGGAATAATGCTCAAGCTTTTTGTCAGAAATTGAGTCAAATAACAGGGAAAACCTATCGCCTCCCCACAGAAGCGGAATGGGAGTATGCTTGTCGTGCGGGGACTACTACTCGCTATTATTTTGGTGATGATGCTATACTTTAGATGTTCATAATCTGAGATTTATTAAACTTCTGAAATCGTAGAGTCAGCAAGGAATCCAGTTCTTTTTTATGTTTCAGATGGGCATCATTCAGACATTCATAAATAGCTGAAGAAAAGTCAGAAAAGTTTTCATAATATTTACCATGTAAACATTTCTTTTTGACAAATTTCCACAGCCTTTCAATTAAATTTAGATTAGGCGAATAAGACGGCAGATAGAGTAGCTCTATTGACAAAGAAAGAGCCAATTCTTCAACAATTTTACATTTCTGATAGCGGGCATTATCTAAGACTAGAGTGATGGGAATCGTTAGTCCTAAAGCAGCTATTTTTTCAAGAAGTTCACAGACTTGAGTTGCCGTAATATAAGTGTCATTAGTAACTAGAATCACTTCATGAGTTATTGCATTTAATGCTCCTAAAACATTGAAGCGTTTACGCCCGCTCGGTGACTTAACAAAAAGTCTCTCAAAACACCAAACAAAACCGAGAAATGCTCCCATGACGAAGTGAGCGGCATCAACAAAAAAAACAGCCCTTTTTCCTTCTTTAGCCT